>NZ_NQMR01000126.1 GCF_002276045.1 Pseudoalteromonas sp. NBT06-2
ACATCATCATAGTTGGTATAAGCGTGTTGTGTGATTTTTCGATAGGTGGGTGTTATCCGATAAACTAAAAACTGATATGAGGCTAAAATATCTTATTGTTCGGTAGTCATATTTAGTTGTGAAATATCATCATAACGGGAGGGTGGTATAAAGTAATTAGAAGACAATAACGATTCTTAGACTCTTTTTCGCAATACACTTAAAGAAAATGCTGCTGTTTTTTAATTAATTTACATAACTTAATGAGTTGCTGATACCTTATGAATTGATCATTTGTTTGGCTTTTGTTTGTTAATGAAGGTTTAATCGCCCAACCTATATTAATGCGTAAGCAGTCTTTATATAAATCTAAAGTACTGAATTCATTACCTACTCTAAAATAGACTTTATGCTTGATTGCTTCTAGTAATAACGTTTTACTATTTAAGTTAGGAACTTGTATCCAAATAACTAAGCCGCCTTGCGGAGTACTTATTCTGGCTTGCTTTGGTAAGTGTTGAGAAAGTACATTATGGTAATCTCGCACATTTTGATTAAGTTTAATTTTTAGCTTTTTTAAATGTTTTGCATATTGTCCTGAATAAATAAACTCATAAAGCATATTTTGCACAACTAAGTTTACACCATAATTTCTTATGCTTCTGTTCAATAGATACTTGTCAAAAAAACTGCCAGGCTCACACCAACCAAGGCGGTAACTCGGTGAAATTGTTTTAGATATTGAGCCACACCATAAAACCCAACCTGATTTATCCCAATGTTTTATAGGCAAAGGGGTGATAGAGCTATGGCTAAGTTCCAAGTATATATCATCTTCTATAATTGGGGTTTGATATTTTTGTGCAAGCTCAGCTAATTTTTGTTTTTGTTGTGCGCTAAAACTGATCCCTTGTGGATTAATGTGATTACTATTAAATAAACATGCTTTGATAGTTTTTTCTTTTAGATGTCGCTCTAATTGAATTAAATCTAGCTGGGCATCAAAGCAGGGGATTTCTATTGCTTTTCTATTCAAACTCGCTAATAGCTCAATTAAACCATTAAAACACGGAGATGAAATTGCAATAGCATCGCCTGGGTTAGTTGTTACTTCAATGGCTGTTTTTACGGCATCAATACAGCCATTGGTGATCATTAATTTATTGGCATTTAATGGAAAGTAAAGTTCACTAAAATGTTGGCTTAAAGCATTGCGTAATGTTTCTTGTCCTTGGTATTCTGGATATAAATGAGATAGATGTTGATGTCTGATATTACCTAATTTAGTACATCTATTGAGCGCTGCTAACGGTATTAACTCTGGCGCAATTAATGAGATATAAAAAGGGCTGTTCATCGCTTCTTTTAATGGCGTAATACTTTTTGGTTGACTTATTTTACTCGTAAACTGTGGAAACTTCGGAGGGGCCTTTTTACCAAAGGGCTGAGTTACAAAATATCCTGATTGTGGTTTTGCCTGTAGCCAACCTAATTCCTGTAGGTTTTGATAACAGTTAATTGCAGTTGTATTACTTACGCCATGCATTTTAGAAAACTTACGTATCGCAGGCATACGTTGGCCAAAACTTAATCGTTGTTGCGCTATATCAGAAATAATTTTATTTGAAAGTAAAATGTATTTAGCAGGCAAATTGTACTCTAAAAATATCAAAAAATTGAATCTGTTTATTATTTGTGAATTTAGCATACTAATCAAATATATTTTGGCATATCAGGATAAGTTATGACGCGAATTCATTTATTAATAGCAGTCGCAGTAGCATGTGTATGGGGGTTTAATTTTTCAGTAATAAAATTAGGTGTTGAGGGCATGGACCCATTAATTTTAACTGGTCTCAGATTCACTTTTGCTGCATTGCCAGCTGTATTTTTTATTAAAAGGCCTAATGTAAGTTGGTTTGTATTAGCAGGTTATGGGCTCACTTTTGGTGTCGGGGTTTGGGGTATGTTGACATTATCTATTCATTTGGGTGTATCAGCGGGGATGTCGAGCTTAATTCTACAATCGAGTGCATTTATATCTGTTTTATTAGGGGTTTTATTTTTAAAAGAAAAAGTAACCGTTTTACAAAAAATAGGTCTTTTAATCTCACTATCTGGTTTAGCGCTTATATTTACATTGCAAGATGGTTCAGTCACTTTAATCGGTATACTATTTGCGGGTTTTGCATCATTGAGTTTTAGCATTGTAGGTTTGGTTATTAAAAAAATTATAATTAACGATATGTTTGCTTTTGTTGTATGGTCTTGTATTTTTGCACCTATTCCACTATTTGCCTTATCTTTAATGCTTAATGGCACCTCGGGTTATGTTTCACTGATAAATAATATGAACTACTTGATTGCATTTTCTGTTTTATTTCAAGCGTATCCAGTCACTTTATTCGGTTACTGGTTATGGAACAAATTGGTTGTCCAATACCCTATAAGTACTATGTCGCCATTGACATTATTAGTGCCACTATTTGCTTTATTAGGCTCAGCTATTTTTTATAATGAACAGATAGGCATGACTAAATTTTTGTCTTGTGTATGTATTTTATCTGGTATTGCCTTTGGGTTATTTGAACCACTAATTAAAAAGTTAAAGCTTAAATTTGGTTTATATCGGGTTAATTAGTCTGTGAATTATAACAGCCGCTATTTGAATAAATAACGGCAGTTATACCCAGGCACTTCAAAATTCGCCGAGACGGCGGTTCTGATCAAACCCACTTCATCGTTGCGTTCGTTTGAAAGGTTGCCTACATTCCTGCATCAACACGCCTTGAATTGGGCTCGCTCAGATAGCTCTGAAACATGCATTTTGAAGTAACATGGGTATATAATAGTTTAATATTTTAAATACATTATGAATATTCTACCGCCACAGGTATAGTCAAAATTTTAGAACCATAAGATTTTAACCACAAGTAAACTAAAAATAGCACACTTAAAACCACTATTATTGTTGTTATTGCATATACAGGGTGATTTATGAAGCTACCT
This sequence comes from Pseudoalteromonas sp. NBT06-2, assembly GCF_002276045.1. Lineage (GTDB taxonomy): Bacteria > Pseudomonadota > Gammaproteobacteria > Enterobacterales > Alteromonadaceae > Pseudoalteromonas. The sequence continues at coordinate 2,989 of NZ_NQMR01000126.1, forward strand.
ACTTGATAACATAAGGTTGCAGCACAATAGGCTAATACAAAACTCCAAACTGCTGCAAATCCAGCCCAGCGACTGCCTACTTCATTTTTTATTGCACCCATAGCTGCAACACAAGGTGTATAAAGCAAAATAAACAGTAAGTAGCTAAATGCGCCTAATTTACCTGCAAAAGCCGACTGCATTATGCTATAAGTTGATAAATTAACTTCTTGCTCTTGGGCAACCACATTTAAATCAGATAAGTCTCCTACATGCATTCCTAGTGGATCTTCAGCTTCTATGCCTAATAAATTGTCTTTGACTGTAGCAATTGCTTCAGACCAACTCGCATTTAATGACGGTTCAGCAGTACCATCTGAAGCGCTTGGAGAATAAAGACTATTAAATGTGGCAACTAAGACTTCTTTTGCAAAAATACCTGTAATTATACCCACACCGGCTTGCCAGTTTTCTTCTTTAACACCCATAGGAGCCAGTACGGGCATTACTACTTTTGCACTTGTGCTTAAAATTGATTGTTCACTGTCTTGATGGCCAAATTTTCCATCTGTACCAATTGAATTAAAGAAATTTAATAAACACACTACAATGACAATTGTTTTTCCTGCACCAGTTATAAAACCTTTAGTACGAGCAAATACACGCGCATTAATTTGAGTAAATTTAGGTATTTCATATAAAGGCAGTTCTAAAATATTGATAGAGCTAGTACCAGCTAAGGCAGTTTTCTTTAATAAAAATCCCGTAAATATCGCTGCAGCTATACCAATGAGATATAAAAGAAAAACTAAATTTTGACCACTATCAGGAAAAAATGCAGCTGCGAACAAGGCATAAACAGGGAGTCTAGCACCACATGACATAAATGGCGCCATCATAACGGTAGAAATACGCTCTCTTTCACTATCAAGTACTCTTGCTGACATAACGGCAGGTACAGTACAACCAAAACCAACAATTAAAGGCACAAAAGCTTTACCAGGAAGGCCTATTCTTTGCATTAAACTATCAACAACAAATGCGGCTCTCGCAAGGTAACCACTGCTTTCTAATAGCGATAACCCAATAAATAAACACATAATAACAGGAATGAAAGTTGCAACGGTTTGAATACCACTTCCCACACCTTCAACTATGGTTATGAGCCATTGAGGTAAATCAAATGCAGATAAAAAATGCATCGGATAATCAACAAAAATAGTACCACTTAAAATATCGAAAAAGTCGATAAATGCGCTACCTACATTTATCGCAAACATAAACAATAAATACATCATTGCCAAAAATATCGGAATACCTGCAATAGGATGCAAAACTAAGTTATCAATATGATCGGTAAAACTAATGCGCTCTGATTGTGCTGATGTTGTTTGTATTAATGTGTTTTTAATAAATTGATGACGCTGATGGATTAGTGCTAAAGGCTCATCTTTAAAGTTACACGCACAATTATCATGATTTTGAATATCATCTTTGTTTGTAACTTCACGTGATACAACTTTATGATCTTTTGGCGTTGAAGCTTTACTTAAAGCTGTATGAATCTCCTTTATTCTTGTTTTATCTTGAGCGCTAATTTCAAAAACAGGACAACCAATCGTCTCTGACAAAGTATGGATGTTAACGGGAGTTGCTTCTTTACGATCGGTTTTATTTAATAAAACTATCATGGGAATGCCTAACTCAAGCAATTGTGTTGTTAAATATAATTGGCGTTGTAACTGAGTGGCATCAACAACATTTACAATACAATCTATGTTCTGTTTTGCTAAAAAGTTATGCGAAATACTTAAATCTTTTCCTTGAGACACTCTTTTGGTTAAAGAGCTTAAGCCTGGTAAGTCAGAAAGTTTGGCTGTATGGCTAGGTAAATTAACTTCACTTGATTTAACAGAAACTGTAACGCCTGACCAGTTGCCTACCTTTTGATTACCATAAGATAATAAATTAAAAAGGGTACTTTTTCCGGAGTTGGCAAAACCAACTAATGCATAGTGATGATAATGAGGCATTAAATAACATCCACTGTGATCTGTTTCGCTACATACTGCTGCACTATCATTTTGGTATTATTTAGTCGAAAAGCTAAAGGGCCATTTAATGGAGCTTTATGTGCCAATGAAATTTCGCAATTTGGTACGAATCCTTGTTCCAATAGTTGGGAAGCAAGCACTCTATCTTGAGGAAGTGCTATTATTTTTGCTTTTTGATTTTTAGTCAAATCAACTAATGTCATATATTAAACGCCTTTGAAAATGATAATTACTTATATTACAATTTTATAAGAATAGCAGTTATAAGTACAAAGCAAATTGATTTAGCTATTAATTATTTGGTTAAAATCAATGTTTTTAAAAGTGACTTAATTGCTGTTGCTTTTTAGGGAACATGTTGTGTTTTTAAAGGATCATTAAAAAACTTATCTACTTTCCTTTAGATAGCCAGTATTATTTTCACTGATAGCTTTACTTAGAAATGGATCCTATGCAACGTTGGTTAAAATTAAGCTTTATTTTTATAATTATTATTACTCTTTTATTAGGTGTCGTGTTTACTAATAGACAGGCTTTAATTCTGCATTTTATTAAACCTTACCTTGCCCCATATAACATGACTCTATCTTGCTCAGAAATAAAGTTAAAGCCAAATCTCGATATAGTGATAGATAAGTTGTGTTTAAACCATGACATGTTTGATATCACTTTAAAAGGAGGTTTAGTTGACTGGTTTTATCAAAGGGGGATCACGTTAAAGGGGGTAAATTTAAATTCAGTTGAGGTAAAAGGCTTAAAGAAGTTCAAGTTTAAAAAATCAGCAACAGCAGCTAAACCGCTAGTTCAACTTCATTCAAGATTCAAAGAGCTAAGTGAATTTAACTTACCCTTTGCTATCAATATAAACCAATTCACCTATCAGACCTTTAATTCAAAACCAGTTTATACTGGCAGCTTTTTAGCTGCTGATAATGAATATAAAATCCATTTATCAACAGCATTAAAGACTGAGTTAGTCAGCATGTCACTTAATATTTTTAATAATAAAATCAGTGGCAAGGTCGCTTTAAATGCGCAACCATCGATTGAATTTTTAGCTGCTAACGATATAGCCTTACCAATAGAAATACAAAATAACTTAAATGTAAAAGGTGAAGTTAACTCTGAATTTACATGGCAAAATAACCTTTTGAATGTAAAGCAGCATTCAGAAAATTTAGATGTAGAGAGTGAAGCGGGAATATTGCATAGTGGGCCTTTTAAATTAACACATAATGCAGGTTGGCAAGCTGTAATAAATGAAAAAGAAGTTGCTCTAGTATTTGACCCTCAAAGTAAAGCAAGTTTTAATTTTAAACACGATACTTTGATTGAATTGTTAAAGGATAAACAAGCACCAGAATATTTAATAGATTTACTCAATAACAATAAAAAAGAATTAATTGTTATTAAACCAGAGGGCAGTTTAAAGGTTAATTTTGAACAACAAAGCATCACTGTAGATACAATAACATTTATTGAACCCCAATCTGAACAGTCAAGCTTAGTTAAATTTGAAGCACTCACGACAAGTTTTAATTTTGAAATATTTAATACGTATTTTAAAATTAGTTCACAATTAAATGTAAGTAAGGAAATTATTCAAGATGCAATATCAGTTAACTTAGTAGGCAAATTAAATAGAAATACTGATGAGTTTTTCATAGAATTTTTGCCACATTCTAATATCGTAATCAAAAATGTAAAGTTTGATTCTGTTTATATTCTTAAGGTAAAAACTGAGTTTCTAGGTAAAGTAAAACTGGCACCTAAAACAGGTTTGATTTTAGATTTAAACCTTGAATCTATTGTAAGCAAAAGTATTTTAAAAAATATTATTAAAACGAATCAGCTAGTCATCAAATCAAAGCTTGATGGTTCTTTTGAAAATATAGCGGTTTCAGGTTCTATTGTATTAGATGATATAAACTTGGCAAATTATTTGATACAAGGCGATATCACTCAACCATATATTGATATCTCAATGGACCAGTTAAGTATACCTAGTTTATTAGCATTAAATATCGCAAATAAATTAGATATAGCACTTATAAATGGATCATTAGATTACCAACTAAAAGGCCAGTTAACAGACATGAAAAATGCATTAAACAATGAATTGGATTTATCCGTTGATGTTAAAGATGTGATTGGTGAAGTAAATGGCTTTTGGCTTGAAGGTTTTGATTGGCGACAAAAGTTTGAATTAAATAACCAGAAAATAACGACTCATTATATAGCTAATAATGTAAAGCTTGGTAGTATTGATGTTGGTACCCCTATTTCTGAATTAATAGCAACTTCATCTATTAACTTTGAATCTAATCAACTCAATATAACTTTATTGAATTTTAAAGCAAATGCTTTTGATGGTAGCTTTAATATACCTGAATTTAATTGGCCGATAGATGCAAAAAAAGCGGTAACATTAAACTTGCAGCAAATAGATTTAAGTAAAATAGTTGAACTTCAAAAACAACAAGGGATCATAGTAACAGGTAAAGTGTCAGGTGATTTACCGTTATTTATAGATGATAACATTAGGATAGAAAACGGAAAGTTGTTTAATGTAGGCGAAGGAGTGATTCAAATTAAAGATAACCCAGGTGTGGAGTCTTTAAAGCAAACGAGCACAGAGCTTGCTTTAGCATTTGATGCACTAGAAAACTTACATTATCATGAATTAAATGCTGATGTATTTATGTATGATAATGGCAGAATGTTACTAGATACAGTAATAAAAGGGCGAAATCCAGATTTAGATAATGATGTGAATTTAAACCTAAATATTAATTATGATTTACTCGGTTTAATTAAGTCATTAAGAATAGCAGATAATGTACAAAGTGAAATTATTCAAAAATTACAACAAAAGGATTGATAATATGAAGGTATTAATAGCTAGTAGTTTAGCTGTTATTCTATTGAGCGCATGTACACATAAAATAGAAGTAAGCGCAAAAGAGCCAATAACAATTAACTTAAATTTGAAAATTGATCATGAAATTCGTGTAAAAGTTGATAAAGAACTTGATGATATTTTTAGTGAAGATAGCTCAATATTTTAAGGATAAAACATGAATAAATTAATTAAATACACCTCTTTTTTAATCATCATGCTAAGCATGTCGTTTTCAGTATTTGCGCTGACGCTTCAAGATGCAAAACAACAAGGTTTGGTTGGTGAAATGCCTGATGGTTATTTAGGAGCTATTAAAAACAATGCACAAGTTACTGGCCTAGTGACCACCGTAAATAAAAAACGTAAAAAGTTATATATTTCGTTAGCACGTAAAAATAAAATAACGCTAGATCAGGTTTCAACGTTAGCTGGAAAAAAAGCAATTCAAAAAACAGCATCAGGTAATTTTATTAAAAATAAAAAAGATCAATGGGTTAAAAAGGATTGATAATGAGCAGATATATTTCAATTCTCAGAGGAATAAATGTTAGTGGTCAAAAGAAAATCGTAATGAAAGAATTAAAGTCACTTTATGAAAGCTTAGGTTTTGAAAATGTAGTGACCTATATTCAAAGTGGCAATGTGATTTTTGACTCTGTAATAGAAAATGTTGAGAATATTCAAAGAACAATAGCTGATGCGATAAAAACTAAATACGACTTTGAAGTACCAGTTGATGTCAGAACATCTAATCAATTCAAACAAGTGTTAGCTTGCTTACCTTTTGATGAGGTGAATTTAGAAGCTGATGGCACTAAAATGTTAGTTACTTTTTTAACTCAGCAGCCTCAGAACGATGCCTTTGATAGCTTAATGGAATATGTTAATGAACCTGAAAAATTGGTCTTGGGTGATAAGTGTATTTATTTACATTGTCCAAATGGCTATGGAAAAACCAAATTATCTAATGTATTTATTGAAAAGAAATTAAATGTATTAGCGACAACCCGAAATTTAAAGTCAGTTAATAAGTTATGTGAGTTAGCAAATTAAAAGGGGTCGGAGTTAATTAAATAATGATTTAATTAACTCCGACCCCTTTTTGGAAGATAATGGCTAAGTATTATTTGAATTGAGAGAGCAATGGATAAACTGCAGTTAATTAGTAAGATTATTAAGCATTTAGAGAAAGAATTAAAAAATGCAATTTTAGCCGCGAATAACGCACGTGATGCAGCTGTAAATGATGAATCTGTGGCAGAAACGCAGTACGATACTATAGCAATTGAAGCAGGTTACTTGGCTCAAGGTCAATCTAAGCGTGTTGATGAGTTTGAAACTGCAATTAAAGCATTCCATATTTTAAAAACGCAAAAACATGTTATTGATGAGTTTGAAACTGACACCCCAATTAATGTTGGTCATTTAGTGCAGTTAGAAAAAGATCAAGCTAAGACGCATTGGTTTTTTATTGCTGCATTTGCTGGTGGGTTTGTTACACAACTTGAACAGCATAAGATTACGGTGATCACACCTAAATCACCTATTGGCCAAGCTTTAGTTGGTAAGTATCAAGATGATGAGATCAAGGTGAACTTAGGCTCAATGGTATTAGAAGATGTTATTTTTTCAGTGCTTTAAGCTAGTCTTCATTGTCGACAATTAAAAATGCTATTTTGTTTTCAACGCCGTCCCACATTTTTGCATCTTCAGGTGGGGCTATGACTTCGGTTATTCTAGGCCAAACCTCGGCTAACTCAGCATTGAGTTTAATAAAATCTTTTTGATCTTCAGGTACTTCATCTTCTTGAAAAATCGCACCCGCCGGACACTCAACAGGACATAAATCACAGTCTATACATTCGTTAGGGTTGATCACTAAAAAATTTGGACCTTCAAAAAAAGCATCTGCAGGACACACTGCTACACAATCTGTGTATTTACATTTAATGCAATTATCGGTTACTACAAAGGCCATGGGACTTTATTTCCTACTGGGTATACGCAAAATAAAGGGGCATGATACCTAGCTACAATATTAATTCAATCTCTTGTTTATTATTGTAGGCAATATTAAACACAATAAGGTAAAATACCGCTGCTATTTTTCAATGAGATCCCCAATGCTGCGTTTAACCGATATAAAATTAGATTTAAATCATCAAGAAGATGAATTAAAGCAAGCCGTACTAAAAAAATTAAACATAACTGACGATCAATTAGTTGATTTTACGGTTTTTAAACGTGGTTATGATGCACGCAAAAAAAATGTTATCACGCTTATTTATACTCTTGATGTTGAAACATCGGTTAATGATGAGTTATTAGCGGCATTTGAAAAAGATAATAATGTAAAAGTAAGTCCAGATATGACTTACAATTTTGTAGCGCAACTACCTGATAACTTTACGCAACGTCCTGTTGTGATAGGTATGGGGCCATGTGGTTTATTCACCGGTTTAATTTTAGCGCAAATGGGTTTTAAACCTATTATTTTGGAGCGTGGCCAAGAAGTAAGGCAACGTACGAAAGATACATTTGGCTTTTGGCGTAAAAAAATATTAAATACCGAATCAAACGTACAGTTTGGTGAAGGTGGTGCTGGTACATTCTCTGATGGTAAATTGTATTCACAAGTCAAAGATCCAAAACATTATAGCCGTAAAGTGTTAAATGAGTTTGTTGATGCGGGGGCACCAAGTGAAATTTTATTCGTGAGTAAACCGCACATAGGTACTTTTAAATTAGTAACTATGGTTGAAAAAATGAGAGCTAATATCATTGCTTTAGGTGGTGAAATTCGTTTTGGCGAACGTGTTGATGATATCCATATGGAAGGTACTAGCGACGGCCAAAAAGTTACCGGTTTAACGTTAGCCAGCGGCGAGAAAATTGATACTAATTTTGTTGCTTTAGCGATAGGTCATAGTGCCCGTGATACTTTTAAAATGATCCATGATAAGGATGTTTTTATTAAAGCTAAGCCGTTTTCAGTCGGCTTTAGAATTGAGCATGAGCAATCGGTGATTGATGCTGCGCGATTTGGTATTCATGCAGGTCATGAAATATTAGGTGCTGCTGATTACAAACTAGTTCATCATTGTAAAAATGGTCGTTCGGTTTATAGTTTTTGTATGTGCCCTGGTGGTACTGTTGTTGCTGCCGCTTCAGAAGAAGGGCACTTGGTTACTAATGGTATGAGTCAGTATTCTCGTCATGAACGTAATGCAAATAGTGCGATTGTTGTTGGTATTGATCCAAGTGATTATCCATTAAAAGATGGTAAAGAAGATGTACTTGCAGGTATGGAATTCCAGCGTAAATTAGAAGAAAATGCCTTTAGAGTTGGTGGCGGAAGTTATGATGCACCCATACAACTTGTAGGTGATTTTTTAGCGGGTCGAGCAAGTGGTGAACATGGTGATGTAATACCATCTTATAAACCAGGCGTTACCTACTGTGATTTAAGCGAAACCTTACCTGATTATGCGATTGAAGCCATTCGTGAAGCTATTCCTGCGTTTGAGCGTAAAATAAAAGGTTTTTCAATGAATGATGCGACGTTAACCGCTGTTGAAACACGAACGTCTTCACCAATTCAAATTACACGAGATAGAGAGTCATTTGAAAGCTTAAATACCAAAGGTTTATATCCTGCAGGTGAAGGTGCGGGTTATGCAGGTGGTATTTTATCTGCGGGTATTGATGGTATAAAAGTGGCTGAAGCCATGGCATTAGCTATGGTTGAAAGCGTTAAGTAAAGCTTTTGTAGTATTGTAAAGGGGTTTTACAATGTGAATATTAAAACCCCCTCAATCTAGCCCTCTATGTACTATATCAGAAAAAGCATCTTTTTATTGTCTATACAGCAATCGTAATAAAATTACATTGCCTGTATTTTACCAAGCATTAGTGATTGTTGATCTTTTGAGATTACTTTTGCAGCGAATTGTTCGGCTAAAAGCATTTTATGCTTTGTTGAGTCGTATTTACTTTGCATGACTAGTCGACACACTACTCGCCGCGACTAAAATGCTTTTATCTCGAACAAAATTTAATCCTGAAAGATCAACAGCCCTTAATAAGTTATATTTATTCAAATAACTTAAAATGGTCATTTAAACTTAATCACTTATGCTTATTTTTAGGTGTGAGTGAGATGACATTGCATTACTAAAACTTCTTCGCCTTTATCGGTTGTTTGCTCTATAGCCTGCCAACCAAGTTGAGAGTAAATACCGCCAGAAAGATCAATTGTTTGTAAATATAACGTTTTTACATTTAATGAACTTGCGATATCTTTAGCCTTAATTATCATCTTTTTAGCTAATCCTTTGCCTCTTTGACGATTACAAATATAAACACCACCAAGCCAATGTTCTTTGTCAGGATAGATATCCATTTCACGAAACTTTAATTGGCTAACACCTAGGAGTTGCTCATTTTCAACTAATAACAACATAAGTGGCAATTTGTTTGAGTTTAATTGCGCTTGAAGTTTATGTTTAATTATTTCTACACTGGGGGTTACCATCAAGTAACCCCATTGCTCAAAATACCAGTCGGCTATTTGTGTTATAAACTCTGGTTTATCTTTTAAGTAATAAAATTCCATTTTATACAGCTTCCTTTAATTTTGAAGTAGATATTGGATTATATTCAATTGCATAATTATTATCTATCAGTTCAATGACAAATTGACTTGGTTTATTTGCATCGTATAAAAGGTGTACTTGGTGCTTTGCTCGGGTGAGTGCTACGTAAAATAACCGTCGCTCTTCAGCATGCTCAAAACTTTCAGGTTTAGGTAATAAACTATCTAATAAAGGCGAGACTTTTTTTTCAGCAGGAAAACCATATTTACCGCTTTTTAAGCCTAAAATAATGACTTGATCTGATTCGTTTCCCTTACTAGCATGGAAAGTATCTATTTTTATATTTAAATTGTTATACATTGAGTTTAAGAGAGCTATATCGGGTAAGTTAAACTTATAACGTGCAAGAATATAAATTGAGAGAGAAGGTTGAGCCTGATTATTAATTTCAGTTAATATATGATTTAATTTATCTTCATTATCTCCTTGATATAATGAGATTTTAGGCTTGTTTTCAAGGTTGTGAGTAAGCATTTTTTTATGTGATTGAGCAGGGTTTTGCATTACAAATGTACTTGCGATATCACTAATACTATTATTAAACCTAAAGGTTTTATCTAAAGCTGTCGTCTGAGTTGTACCAAAATAATTTTCAAATTGGGTTGTTAAATTGACATCGGCACCTGTGAACCTATAAATTGCCTGCCAGTCATCGCCAACACAAAAAAGTGATGCTTTAGCGACCTGATTTTTTAATGTTTTAACCAGTCTTGCTCTAGGCTCTGAGATATCTTGAAATTCATCTACTAAAATATGTTTCCAGTTCGATTTAAACTTATTTGTTTCAACATAGTGTATGGCTTTGATGATCATGTCTTCAAAGTCTATTTCGTCATGAGCTAACAGATGTTTTTGATAGAGCTGATAAATTGGTGATAACAATTCAAGCTCAGCTTTTATTTGGTTGTGATCTTTATGTTGTGATAGACGTGTTTGTAATTGTTTTTTATCAAATAACCCCAGTTTATATAAACCAATAAGTTGACTTAAACTCTTTGAAATATCATCAATATTTCTGTCTAACGTTTTGTGGGCGTTTAAGAATGTTTGACAATATTTTTGTGTTTTTGATTTAAAATCACTTTGAGCGAGTAATTGCTTAAATTGAAATCTTATCCAATTTTGTTTTTTTATGTCACTGGCAGCAAGTTCACTAATATTAGGAGGCTTAGATTCAACCGATGTTATAATACTTAAACCTAAACTATGAAATGTATTAACTTTAATCGACTGAAGGTTAAGTTTTTCTTCAATTCGTAGCTTCATCTCATTAGCTGCTTTCGTACCAAATGCAAGCAGTAAAAAATCAGATTCAGTTGCTTGATTACTATTTAATAAATAACCTACACGACCTACCATAGCGCTTGTTTTACCTGTACCTGCGCCAGCTAAAACTAAATTATTTTGTTCATCAACAATGCATGCGGTTTGTTGTTTATCAGTTAAAGGGTTTGATTCCATAGATTGAAAATAGTTTTGATAAATACTCTTTTGTTTATCAATATAGTTATTTTGAAAGGCAACTAAATGTTTGTCACCCCAGTTAACAACGAGGTGTAAAAATTGAAGTGCTTGATAAGTCTTTTTATCAAAAGAGAATAACTCAATTTTTTTAGGCCAATAAATTAGTTGAGAAGCTGCTGTTCTCTGAATATCGTCAAATGTACATTTGCGTAAATAGCCTTTATTCATTTTAACTTTAATAGAATTAGCTAAATTAATTAATGGTTTTCGTTTTATTTTTGTCCAATGAATGACAGCTTCCTTTACTGCATTTAAGGCATTTTTTTTGGATACCCAATTAAACTGATGTTGAATACTATTAACTTGCCAATTAAAACTGCAAAAAAAGAAATGAGATTCAATATGCGGAAATGTGTCAATCTCAGACCAGTTTATCAGTGTATTATTAAGCAAAATTCCCTGATGATTAACCTTTAATGAAACATGATTTTTTATGAAGAACTTACTAAGCCAATATCGCTGTAACTGCATGAAAACAAACTATGAAGAATAAAAATAGAGTATAAAACAAATAAAGGGGTCGGAGTGAATTAATCAAAGGTTTAGTAGAATTTGTCATTTGTTTTTTTGGTGAGGGAGCTGAATACTAGTTTATGGGGTAACTCGGTAATTTGCTGTTTAACACTCGCTTCAACGAGCGTTAAGTGATTTTAAAGTAAAGTTTGCTCGATTTCACTAACTCTATATGGCATAAGTACGCTAAAATAGCTTTGTTGTTATCTTACCTTTGAGCCCTTTATATTCATGAGTACCATCAAAACGTCAGCCAATTTTACTGAACTAGGCCTGATCTCACCTTTATTAGCTCGATTAACTGAGCTTGAATATCAGCAGCCAACGCCAATTCAAGCACAAGCCATCCCTAATATATTAGTCGGACGAGACTTAATTGCAGGGGCGAATACCGGTTCAGGTAAAACAGCTACCTTCGCACTGCCTTTATTGCAGCAGCTTTTTCAGCAAGGAAAATCTGAAAAGCAATCAAGTAGTAAAGGCAACACTGTGTCAGGTCTTGTATTAGTACCAACTCGAGAACTTGCTAGGCAGGTTGCTGATAGCATTAAATCTTATGCAGCACATTTTAACGGTGCAATTAAAACAGTGGCTGTGTTTGGTGGAGTATCAGTCAATACCCAAATGTTAGCATTACGTGGCGGTACAGATATTTTAGTGGCAACACCAGGTCGATTACTCGATTTAATCTCAAGTAATGCTGTAAAGTTAGATCGTGTTAAAACCTTAGTACTTGATGAAGCTGATCGCATGTTAAGCCTAGGTTTTACAGAAGAACTAGCAGAACTGTTAATGTTAATGCCTAAGAAAAAGCAAACTTTATTATTTTCAGCAACCTTTCCTGAACAAGTGCAGACTTTAACGCAAGCGTTACTTAACGACCCTATTGAAATACAAGTTCAAAGTGCAGAGACAAGTACTTTAGTGCAGCGTGTTTTTACCGTTAACAAAGGGCAAAAAACAGCTTTATTAGCGCACTTGGTTAAAACAAATCAATGGCGACAAGCATTGATTTTTGTAAATGCCAAAAAAAGCTGTAAACATTTAGCTGATAAATTATCAAAACGTGGTATTACTGCTGAAGTGTTTCATGGTGATAAAGGCCAAGGCGCGCGTAATCGTGTGTTAGATGCATTTAAAGTGGGTGAAATTGAAGTATTAATTGCAACTGATATTGCTGCTCGTGGATTAGATATAGAAAAACTACCAGTAGTTATCAACTTTGACCTACCAAGAAGTCCATCAGATTATATGCATCGTATTGGTCGTAGTGGCCGAGCAGGTGAAGTAGGTTTAGCATTATCGCTCATTGATCATGAAGATTATCATCATTTTAAAATAATTGAAAAGAAGAACAAAATAAGACTTGAACGTGAAGAGGTAGCGGGTTTTGAAATGGCTGAAATTATTCCTGATGCCTATTTAGATGCAGGTAAACCAATGGCAAAACCTCAAGGCAGCGGTAAGAAAAACCGTAAAAAGAAAGCGATAGAAGCTTCTGATATTTGGCTGAAAAAGTTTTAATAGTAATTAAGATATAAACATTGATAATCCCCAGTAAAGCTAATTTACTGGGGGTGTTTATAAAAAACGCTTATTTTTATCTTTAATGATGATCATGTAAGCCATCATAATATTGAACAACCTCTAAAATCATGTCCTTAAAACTCAGCACGAAACAACCGCTTTAAAACATATCGATAATTATTGCCATTCTCTTTTAGTCTCCTTATCTCAACTTATTAGATTTGTTCACCTTAACAACAAAGCTTTGTTTAGCTAAATAGGTAGTGATGGTAGTACGTTTTTTATTTATTCACATAATTACCTTTAAAGCGTTTATAAAGGGTCATCATAAGAATGATAACTTTAAAATAATTTAATTAGACTAAAGAGGTATAATATGGCGATTACAGATACAATCAGTGATGCACCTATTGAACGATTAATTTATGAACCGTTTAAAGCTGTAGCTAAGTCAAATCAATTACTAATAGATCAATACTTCAACTCTATTATGAAAATGGCTTACAAAAGCGAAGGTATCATAGATAAAATAGCGAATGGGATCACAGCTGATGCTATTGACACTAAAGTACGTACATTAGATATGAAACTTGAACGCCCCGTAACCCGAGATAATGGTACGGTTGCTCAACAAGAAATTGATGTTAAACCACCATTGTTAGGCTTAGTACCTATCAACTCTCTCATGATTAGCGAAGCAACTGTCGATCTTGAAATTGAAGTGACAACCACTTCAACTAGTAATTCCTCTAGAGATGTAGAGGTATCAGCTGGTGGTGGATGGGGTGCTTTTTCTATGAATGGTAAAGTAACTTGTCACCGTGAGCACACTCGTGAATCTAACCAATCAGCTAAATATTCTGTGTCAGTTAAAGCAGAACAGCAAGAAACTCCAGAAGGCATGAATAAGCTAATGGATCTACTAGCGTCTGTGGTAGAACCTATTTCCGCTGGTTCTGTTGGCGTTTAATAAACTTGAATGGGAATATTGATATTCCCATTCACTATTAAACTACTAATTTTGGGGGATGCAATGCTTAAAAAATGGATAAATAATATTCTGATTTTACTTTCACTTACATTACTAAACGCTTGTAGCAACATGTATATATATGATGAAAATAAAGATAAACAGATCAATACCGCGGCGAGTTTATATCGTTCGATAGAATCTGATAAATCTCTGATAATTTCACCTGATAATTTAGAGCAGTTATTACAAGCTGAACTCGCTTTATCTGATGAAAGTGATCAATTAATACTTAATAATGACCTTTGGAGAATGTCTTCAGGGCAACTAAGTTTGTCTCGAATGTATCATGAAGCACAACAAAGGCTGAGTGTCTTAGGGTTAAACTCTCTGGCTGAAGTACGAGATTATATTCGTGTGAGAACTAGCCTTATTCATTTTCAAGGAATAGAGCAAGAGTATCGAGATTACCTTATACAATTGACAACGCCTGAAGAACGCAGGTTTATTCCTCACTGCAATGATTCAACTCCAACCTTTGTGAAACAAATGCAATCGAATGAAGCGTTTCAACTTTTGTATCAACAATATCATGATAATTGTCAGCAATTACTATCTGTTTTGCGTAGTTATGACGAAATGTCGTTGGAAGTAGGGTTAAATCGCACCCAAAGTACACAACTACAAAGAGAATTATTACTTGATAAAGAACTGAAAAATAAAACTTTAATAGATGTTAACATGTTAAAAAAGCGTCTAAAAAATACAGCCGTTGTAAAAAAACGTTCTTCTGAATTTAATTCGTTGAGAAACGGTGATTTGAAAAAAGCTTTCTCTAATACTAAGACGCAATCAAATTCAGCGAGAGTAATATTAACTACAAATACTATCGAAGCAATTAGTAATTTGATCCAAGGGATCAATACAAATGATGATATATCGACAAAAGCAAATTATTTGGTTGATGCAGCAATAGCCTCACAGTCAACAGCCTTGGCAGATATAATGGCGAATTTTCTCGTTAAAAATTCACAACCAGTATTGGCTCCATTGGTATTAGAGTTAAACCGTCAAATATTGCTGCTTAATTATTTTCAAGAATTGGAAGATTTAAAGCAACAGGAGTATGAGTTATTACAAGTGCTTGAAAATGATATGCACAGGCAAGTATCTGCTGAATACAAATTAATGATGGCAATATGTGATTTTTCTTATCAATCTAAAAGTCAATGTGAAAATGATTTTTCTTTAACTTGGAACAGTCAATCTTCCTCTTATGATTGTGGTTTTAAAAATGTTCACAAAGAGTGCCAAACAAATAAACAATTTAAATCGATCTGGTTAAAACGTGCTAGAGATAATAAACCTCAGGTATATAAAATCCTTACAGCATTGTATGACAGTCATCAACTTCGCTCAAAGATAGCGCGTGGTGATATTCATCTAAAAGAACACAAAAGTTATCGTCATTTATTGGCCTCACAAAGTGCAATAGATCAATGGCACAATTTATTGCGCTACCCAATAGATCAATTACAGACATTTTATGACTCAGGTATTAGGACTGAGGAGTTATCGGGTTTAATAATCAAAGCCCTTGGCATAGTTGGATTAACAGTAGTAGGTACGGAGTTATAAATGAAAAAAGGTTATTTATTAGTTATCTTGCTTTGCGCTTTGATGGCTGGTTGCAGCTCGACGTATTCTTCGCGAAAACTAGCAGAGAATACTGCAGCTAACGCTGTATTGTTTGCAAGCGAAATTCAAAAAAGTGAAGAAAGTCAACTGCGTTTACTAAAAGCTCGTGAAAAAAATATTAAACAGTTTTCAAATAAACTGATAAGGGCACAGCAACAAATTGAATTTCTAAGGCTTCAAGTTGATGATGATGTGCAAAATAAAGTTGAAAAGGAATTACATCTATGGCTGAAAAAATTGAAAGAAATGCAAATAGCAATGCACCAAAAGGAAGATAATACCCCGGTATTTCACTGGCAAGATAAACGAACACAAACGATAAAGCAACTGTCTGAATTTTCACGACAAATGCTTATTTTATCACAAGATGAAAAATTGCTGGATAAGGCGAAGTTTATGATGGGTTATTTCAATGCTGTTAAAGAGCAAACTAAGATTGATCTTTCAGAAAAACCTCATTTAATGGGCTTTCGCTTAGATAATAAATTACAACAATTATTAACAATGGATAATAACATTCTAGGTGTGAATTATGAATAATGTGAAACAGCTCGAGCATTTATTACAAGTGGCTAAACTCATCAATGCTTATTTGTTGAAACTAGATCATGAATTTGATGGTATATTATCAGTGGAAGAAGAAAGCAGCTTAATCCAACAGAAACTGATATTAGAAAAGAAAAAATTTTTGTTAAGTAATCAGATTTCAACTGTCATTGGTACTCGCACCGCGATTCGATCACCAAGTTCTGATGAAGTTAACAAAGTGAAGCAATATTTGGCTAATGTTGAATCTGATACTGCATCCGTATCATCAGCGAGAGATATGACTCAGGCTTTAATAGAAGGAATAGATTATATCGCAAAATTATAGATTAGTAGATTCGTTGCAAGCATACTTAATTTACAGTATTGTCTTTAGGTTTAATTCCTTGCCGCTTAAGGAGTAAGGGTTAAATCTAAAGTAAATGGTGAATTTAAATAACTTCCCTTTATAATAATCTTGGTTAAGAGAGATGGATATTTCTTCGAAAGAAGGGAAGGTTATTGCGAAATTCATATCCCTAGGTGTTATTGGATAGATATCCATCATACTGAACACTAAGCATGAGGACATAGCTCCAGTGTCATCATTACCAGGTATATCATGAGGCGTATTGACGAAATGTTGTTCAATTAATTATTTTACTCTTGATTGGCTTCTACATTCCTCACTTTTACAAAGTTAAAAAGCAATGGATCTTGAAAAAGAACCATTCTTTGTATCAATATCTTGCTGAAAGCATTTCTAACTCGAACTGAATCCTACACCTTGAAGTGGTTTGGGTAGAAAAAGATTACGGCGTTAATTTTTTGAGTAACGATAATCAATTATGTGTTAAATACGCACAGTAAAACTATTATAAATTGAACTTACTACAGAAGTCGAGAGCAGATAAAAGTCATAATATAATCTTGTCGTGCAAAAGTAATCTCGAAAGTTCAACAGCCCCTACAGCACCGATTAGTTTAAAATATGAATACCATAATGGTCCGAAAATCACACAGGCAAGGCGTATTAGAGAATGGAATAGTGGGCTATTTCGAGCTGATACAACGTGGCATGTGTGATTTTTGGCTCTCGCTGGTGACTATATTTTAAACTGAACGGTACTCTAGTACCAATACGAATAAATAATAGCTCACTAACTTACGCGTATTGGTATCAGTCTAATAGTTATAATTATTTATTACGCTTCATTGCTATAACAGCCAATTTTTTGCGATATTGTTTAATGCTGTGATCTTTTAAAGAGTTAGTAAATGGGAGTTTTTTTACGATTAACTGCCTGAGTCGATAAAATAAGCTGACACTGTAGTGAATATTGGTGCTTTCTAAAGACTCAAGGTTGCAGTGCGTTATATATCGCATATTGCCACAATGCATATAGTTTTTAGCTAATAACTTAACAATTGATGAGAGTTTAGGGCCAATAAACGGTATATAGTTAAGTGTTTTACATAAAATATAATTGGCACCTCCACTCGGTGGAAAAGAAGGTACGCAATCAAATGAATTCACAATACGATAAACGGGAGTCTTCATGCTGTAGCCCCATTGAGGATCAGCAAGTTTAGGTGAACCAAATGTATAACAAGCTGCAATACCAGCTTGATGTTTCAACCGTTTAGCCGCTATTGTTGCAATAGCGCCGCCAAGACTATGACCTGTAATATATAATGGTAAATAATTCACATCACTGTACTTGAGGCGTTCTTCCAATTCAATTGCGATAGATTCATAAGCGTCATTAAAACCTACATGAACATTACCTCCATTAACACATGCTCTCATATCGCTATTAATATCAGATTTTATATCTTGTAAACTATGTAGTTCAGTTCCTCTAAAAGCTAATACGCAAATATTGCCATTAGTGACTAATAACGCTTGCGTGCCCTGATTATCGAAAGTAGCGACTAATTTCATATTTAATAATAATAGGTTTTTACTGAGCTTTTTTTTCTCCAGTTCAAGATCATAGTTGGTAGATTGGAATAAAAGACCGAGATGCTGGTGCTGTTTTTTATTTAATAAGTTTCGAACATTATCCAAAAAATGTTTTGCATATAATTCAGTTGGTATAAAAGGGTTAAATTTTATATAAGCGAGTTCTGAAAGACAGGCCATCAACCAACTAGTTCGATCACTATATGCTTGCCTATATTTCGGTATTGAATAATCTATCAACTCTTTTGCATTTTTTAATTCATGTGGGGATGATGCAACAAGATAGGTCATGCCATTAATTCCTTATGTTAAAATTATTATTTAAATGTGTTGTATAAAGTTTTTATATGGACTGCTATAGAAGTCGGTTAACTTTAAATTTTGTGATTAAAAATCTTAAAATTTAAAGTTATCAGTCTTTTTACCTGTTGGATTAACATTTAAGGATATTGACATTATGTATTGAGGAGGCATATAAAATAAAAATAGAGGCGGCGGAGTTTAATTTATTGCGATATCATTTAAAATGAGAGTTTTTTTAAACGAGAACTCTCATTTTTTTACTTGTTAACTAAAGTTATTTACAGCCTCGCTTAACTCTGTCATCCAGCTCGATCACGGTTTCTCGCGTTTTGTTTGCCAGAGAATCATATCGTTCATTTATAATTGCACGTACAACATCGTCATCTTTGATAAACTTTCCATTTCTATTTTTACCTTCATCTTCAGTTATTTTGGTGATCACCGCCCCTAATTGTGAGATATCTAGAATAGAATGAGTAATAAAAGTTCTAAACGATTCATAATCTAAGTTTTTAGCTTTTTCAACCGCGATCTCTATGATTTGCTTACTTGATGTACTTTCCCAATCTAAAGAATAGGTTCTGTGTTTAGCTGCTAAAGCATGCATGCTTGAAGAAAGAGCAGGTTTTAACATATCATCTGCTTTATTTAAATTATTTAACGAAAGTTTATATTTTTCAAGAACTTTAATTAATGTCTTTCGAAGTGTTTTACCTTCTTTTATCTCTATTCTCTCAAGATTATTACGAGGAGCACCACTATTTTTTATAAATTGATTAATTGTATATGCACTTTTTAAAATATCGGTTATTTCTTCAGTCGTTTTAATGAGTTGAGTAAATACCTTTAAATATATATCATTAGCAGCATCCATAGGATCCTCCTCCTCCTCATCATCATCAACATATTCCCATGGACTTGAACTAACAAAACTATCAGTTTTATTCTTCTGCATAGACATGAACATATTCATAAAATCTTGCATGGTCACTACTTTCTCTTGATTGCTTTCAGTCTTTTTTGAGGATTTACTTTTTGTCTTTTTTGAGGTTTTACGTTTTGTATTTTTCGCGGTTGTTTGAGTATTCTTCTCGGCATTAGCTTCAATGTCTTCCTCAATTTTGTCTATTCGTTCTTGAACAGTTGGCATAATTAACTCCAAATTTGATTATGTAAAATAGATATATGATGTAGATCACAAATTGCAGTTTTGTGAATATTCAAAAGACGCCTAACAAGAAAAAATGTGATTAATCGGATTTATATTTACTCATAGTTTAAATATCTTAAATTCAATATGTATTAAATTTTTGATTTTTTTAAGAACTTTACTTAGTATAAAAGAGGTAAATAAGTATGGTGTAAAATGAATTATTTAGTCAAATACATGAGTTTTTTTTTAATATTTTTATTCCCTCAAACGATCGCTGCTAAGTATAATATTATGGCTGAAGCACTCCCACCATGGAATTATATTGAAAACGGAACTCCCACAGGCATAACTGTTGAAGTAGTACGTGAAATTTTAAAAAAGATTAACCATCCAGATACAATTGTAATTTACCCATGGGCAAGAGCTTATCGCATGACTAAAGATGGCAGTAATAATATTCTTTTTTCTATGGCGAGAACTCCTGAGCGCGAACCTCTTTTCAACTGGGTTGGACCTATTGCAACTGAAGTCGTCTATTTTTATAAGAATAAAGATAAAAAATTACATATAGAAAGCTTAGATGATGCAAAAAAGACCTCTATGATTTTGATAACTAGAGGTTTTCCTGAGCAAAAATATTTGTTGTCTAAAGGATTTAATAACTTATTCATTACATTAAAAACTCTCAACTCTTTACAAATGTTAGCTCGGCATAAAGTTGACCTGATAGTATCAGGTGATTTCACCGTAAAGCATTTCATTAATAAAAAAAAAATAGAGGGTACATTAATAGAGCGAGTGAATATTGAATTACTAAAATTTGACTTATACATTGCACTTTCCAAAAACATTCCATCAAATGAAGTTTTAAAATGGCAAAATGCACTCGATCAACTTAAAGCATCAGGTAAATATAATGAAATACTTAAAAAATATATAGGTGACAGTGTAAATTAACGAATGAAAAGGTAAAAATAAACGTCAGTAGGTATGCCCATGTAACGATGCGAAATCTAAAAAGTGTAACAACTTCTCTATTATTTCAGCTTTTATCAGATAAGTGATTCCAAGCGAGTATTGTTCTTTATTTTATTAAAAACTTCACAATTTAGAAAAGCGAGCGTCTTTAATTTTACTTAAACCACAAAAAGACACGCGTCAATAATTTGATAAACAGGGTATATTATGAATATTTCTAAAAACCAAGAAGCACTATTGAATGAAATCTTAACTGACGGAAAAGTAACTTTTAATGATTTTAAGCTTATGAGAGACAAAGCCGATGAAGAGTTTGATAAAGTCGTTGATGTATTTGGTCAACATAATGATTTTACCGCATTTCAAAAGTCAGCTGATGTCACTGTTCAACTCATGCAAAATATTATTTTAGATTTAAATCGAACCAAATTAAGTGATACTGGTAAAGCGATTATAGTTAATGCAATGATAGCTCAAATAAATTATATCGCTATAGGCACTGATTTTTGCTTAGATCACCTATAATATAGCGCCCTTATTATCTAAGCTACTGGTTCTCATTTCTAGTTAGACACGCCTTTAAGGATGAACGAAATTTAACGCTCATCCTTCTCTATTTAAGAAGCTCTGTTACACGCTTACGCTTTATGGCCATTAGTGCTCCCTGATATACTGAAAACAATAAACTAGCGTTACAGCATTGACAGAGGCAATGCTGCAAATCGGTCAGCCATATAAAAACTGAATTTAAGTAATATCTATATTAAGTAAAAAAAATCACATTAATTGCACTTAATCGTCTTATAAATGCTTTATAGGTTCTTCTATAAACTTGATATAATGAATAAGGTATACACTATGATTGAGTCAGCAATTGAAAAAAAATCTAGACGTAAAATGTCTAGTTTTGTTACTGGTAAACTAAATACATTAACTGATCCTAATTTCCCTCAAGCAAAGTACATACGTATTTGCGTACTTAGGTGCTTAGATAATATTAAGCAAGAATTAGGAGATCTTAGAGGCACAGAGGAATTTAAAAATGTTAATTTAGAACCTAATTTAACCTTAGTTAAATTCTATATGAAAGGGGGGAATGCTTTTAAATGCTTAAGTCAGACCGCAGCTCGTACTGTCACTGGGGGGGGCACCTCAGATTGGGATACTCAAATTGTCATTAACCCAAACTTACCAATGCCAATACGTGAGAAAATATATCAAGCAGTGGAAGATATATTAGTAGAGCAATTTAAAAAAACGAGTCGAGAAATTCATCTAGGTTTAACTTACGGAACTCATACCGCAAACGACGTTCCTTTTACCGCTCCAATACCGCCTGGAGTCTTTCCAACATATAGCGCTAATAGTATTCGGGGTGGTTCGGTAAATAGTGATATACCGACTGCGTTAGCAGGTGCTTTTCAAGGTTCGGTAGCAGCACTTCCTAATGCTGTGAGAACTCAAATTGTTCCAGCTGGAACTCTTTTCACTGATTGGGATTTACAATTGGATGCCACACAAAAACTTCGAACTGTGTTCGACCATAATAAAACAGGTCTATTTATGAAAACAGGGCTGGATCTCTCAGCTGAAGCTAATAGCAATACCCCACAACCTGGGATATTATTTAATGAGAGTATCGGACCATTTTCGTTACATCGCTTAGGGTACACTTTTCATTATAACCATCCTTATCTTGATTTAAAACCAGTACGTAAACTTGCGCTTGGAGAATTGATCGATGTTAGTATACCTCGTATTAACTCAGTAGAAGCCTTAGAGTCTTGGGATGAATTACATTCTCACGAAATGGCTTTGATTCCCTTAGATATCGGTGTTCAAAATGCAACCGCCGTTAACCTACCTTGCCCTTCATTTGAGTATCATTTTCATGAAACCTGTACCATGATTGCAGAAATTTGTTCTGGTCAGGCACGTTCTATTGACAAGTGCAACAAACGCACTGAACGTTTTGAAGCAATTTATGACCAAGCTTTTTCTGTCGCTTTGGCGAACGAAATTCATCATGCAATGGAGGTTCGTCGAGGTAACAACCCAGGCCCATTACTTGGTTATGCCGTTATTACCGGGGCTAATTTAGCTAATGATTTTATGACCCCTTATAAAGAACGTTTAAATAACATAATGTGCAAGATAGCAGGTGAAGCTGACTTGCCTGCCATAAATAGCTTTCGGGCCAATGCGGAGGCTGGGCTAAGAAATATGGTGACTGATTATTTAGATAATTATCTTATAGCTACGCATGACCCTGGTGCGTATCCAGGTGGAAATGTAACAAGGGCTCTTATTAAAGAGTTTATGTTTATCTTGATATATAAAAACTTTGCACCTCAGGTACGAGCGTATAATACACTGATGGCTGCTGGTGGTGGTGGTGTAACTCCAGTTCATGCATATAATCAGATGAGAATTAACTTCACTAATCAGCCTACGGTAGATTCTTTAAGTGTGCGGGATAATTTCGACCCAATGGGAGCTTATCAGAAAAATTTATATGGGACTCGCGGGAATCACACGATTAATGATATCTATAAAGATTGCATTGGTGAATGTCTGAAGCTTATCTCTAAGGGTAAAGATTCAGTGATGTATCAGCAGTATACGCGGAAGTATGTAAACGAAGTTCCAATAAGCGAATACTGTAGTGATGATGCTGCTCTTTGGGACCGGTTGACTACCTTAAATGTGGAAGCTGAGATATTAAATGTAAAAAAAATACCACAGTCAGGCATTAATTTTTGGCGCTATGTTTTAATACCTCACAGAGATATTATCAAGAAGTTTTTAGATACTATGAGGCTTCTTATAACTACTGTAAGACCAGGAACTCTCAGTATGGAGGTGTGTGAGAAAGTTATACAGAAAGAGGGTGACACATTAGATTCTCTCATTCTAGTTATCTTCGAAAACAGTCAACCAGTAGGGGTTATTACTTTACTAAAATCGGATACTCAATCAGGCCTTGGCTTAATGCCAAAGAATCCGGTTACCTTTACTGATACTAGACGCAAAGAAGGGTTTTTCACTTCAAAATACAATAAATCCCTAATACGAACTGGTTTATGTTCATTACGTGATATAGCTGAACAAAGACTAGTTACTGCCAGTATGATAGGTAATTTCTACACAAAAGATCGTATTCGTCAGCAATATCGAAATATTAAAACGATACTTGATGTGTAAACTGACTTAATATAGAAACTGTGTTTCATATTATGTAACCGCCTATCGTTAAGCGCTATTAAGAGTTTAAGGATAGGCAGACGGTGAATAAAAATGAACTAGAAGCATTTGTCCGCTAAGCGGAAAAATCAATTAAGACTAAAAAAGACTTAAATAACTTCAGTCAAATGTTAACCAAAATTACCGCTGAAACAGCTCTCAATGCCTAATTAGACAATCATTTCGATTATTCTAAGCACGAAACCTCAAGCGACGAACACCACAGCAATGGCTTACAATTGTTTAAACCCAACAAGACCATGACTTATCAGTAAAGAAATTTTGCCTTGAGCAAGGTATATCAACGTCTATATCGGTAACATTGAGCAGACACTCGACAGTCAAACTGAGGTGAATTGGCTTGTCAATTTACTGGGATAAAACACAGCAATTCTCGGTGAATTAA
>NZ_NQMR01000127.1 GCF_002276045.1 Pseudoalteromonas sp. NBT06-2
CAAAATTGCGCAAGTGTTTTTTAAAGAAAATTGAATAAAAATAATGAAAAGTCCAAATAATAATCTAAAAGTATAGTTATCCGTCAAATATTACTATTAAGCTACTAAAATATAAATAATGGCACTAACTGAATTCACTCAGTTATGCATTTGAAAGGTCAACTAGTTATACGAATTCTGATAATTAAGTGACCATTCAGAGCTTATGATGTTTTACAATTCTAGGCTTGTCAGTAAATTAATGGTATTCCCTTCAGAACTGTGAAATAACAATGAAGTGTAAATTCTCAAAAGCAAGGCGCTTGATTTAGCAATAGCTGGGTATTGGGTTTTAAAGCAACGCAGCAATTGTATATTTAAACCATTTAAATTGATCATATATTTATTACTTTTACTTTTACTTTTACTTTTACTTTTACTTTTACTTTTACTTTTACTTTTACTTTTACTTTTACTTTTAGCAAATTATGGGCATAAAAAAACCGAGTTCAAAAAACTCGGTTTTTATACTTTAATTAAGTTATAAAGCTAATTAAAGATTTATTCTGCTGACTGTACTTCTTCTTGAACTTCTTCAGTCGCTGGGCGATCAATTAGTTCAATATAAGCCATTGGTGCTTTATCACCTGTACGGAAACCACACTTAAGAATGCGAGTGTAACCACCAGGACGGTTTTCATAACGAGGACCAAGCTCGTTAAATAAAATACCAACTACTTCTTTATCACGAGTACGTGCAAATGCTAAACGACGATTTGCAACACTGTCAGTTTTAGCAAGTGTGATTAGAGGTTCAATTACACTACGCAGTTCTTTCGCTTTAGGCAAAGTTGTTCTGATGATTTGGTGCTTCACCAGTGAACCTGCCATATTGCTGAACATCGCTTTACGATGACTGCTATTACGGTTTAATTGACGACCACTCTTACGATGGCGCATGACCTATCCTTCTAACGAAACTGTATCCAGTGATTTGGATTATTCAGCTAGACTTGCAGGTGGCCAATTTTCTAAGCGCATGCCTAGAGAAAGTCCACGAGAAGCTAGCACGTCTTTGATTTCAGTTAGAGACTTCTTACCTAAATTAGGCGTTTTAAGAAGCTCAACTTCGGTACGTTGTACCAAATCACCAATATATTGAATTTGCTCGGCTTTTAAACAGTTTGCTGAACGCACCGTTAGCTCAAGATCATCAACAGGGCGAAGCAGAATAGGATCAAATTCTGGCTTCTCTTCTTTTTCTTCTGGCTCAGTCACATCACGTAAATCTACGAATGCATCTAATTGTTCAGCCAAAATAGTTGAAGCACGGCGGATCGCTTCTTCAGGATCCAATGTACCGTTAGTTTCCATGTCGATAATTAACTTATCTAAATCTGTACGTTGCTCTACACGCGCTGATTCAACCGAGTACGCAATACGCTCAACTGGACTAAATGATGCATCAAGCAACAATCGGCCAATCGGGCGTTCATCGTCTTCAGAGGATAAACGGCTTGCCGCTGGTACATAACCACGACCACGTTCAACATGAATTCTCATGTTGATCTCACTGCTATCTGTCGTTAAATGACAAATAACATGTTCTGGATTAGCGATTTCTACAGTACCATCGTGCTGAATATCTGCCGCAGTTACAGGACCTTTTCCTGATTTAGTCAACGTCAAAAATACACTGTCTTTTTCTTCTAAAGAAACTGCAAGGCTTTTTAGATTTAATAAGATTTCAATGATGTCTTCTTGAACGCCTTCTTTTGCACTGTATTCGTGCAATACGCCATCAATTTCAACTTCCGTTACTGCGCATCCTGGCATGGATGATAACAATATACGACGTAAAGCATTTCCTAGCGTATGACCAAAGCCACGCTCTAATGGTTCTAATACCACTTTAGAACGCGTTGGGTTGATTGCTTCAATAGCAACCAGTTTTGGCTTTAGAAATTCGGTTACAGAACCCTGCATTTTTATCCTCTCTTAACTCTTAACTTTACTTCGAGTAAAGTTCGACGATTAGCTGTTCATTTATTTCTGCAGACAGATCAGAACGCTCAGGTAGACGTTTAAATACGCCTTCAAGTGCTTTATTGTCTACTTCAACCCAAGTTGGTTTTTCACGTTGTGAAGCCAACTCTAGAGCAGCGATGATACGAGATTGTTTTTTCGACTTCTCACGGATTACTACAGTATCTTCTGCAGTGATTCGGTAAGAAGGAATATTTACAACTCCACCATTAACCATAATCGCTTTGTGAGATACAAGTTGACGTGCTTCAGCGCGTGTACTTGCAAAACCCATGCGATATACAACATTATCAAGACGTTGCTCAAGAAGTTGTAACAAGTTTTCACCTGTATTACCCTTGATACGTGCAGCATCTTTATAGTAGTTACGGAATTGCTTTTCTAATACACCGTACATACGACGTACTTTTTGCTTTTCACGTAATTGTAAACCGTAATCAGATAGACGACCTTTACGGGCACCATGCTGACCAGGTGCAGTCTCTAATTTACATTTAGAGTCGATAGCTCTAACGCCGCTCTTAAGGAACAGGTCAGTACCTTCACGACGGCTTAGCTTGAGCGTTGGGCCCAAATATCTTGCCATGTTCTTTCTCCTAACCTATTGTTATACGCGACGTTTCTTCGGTGGACGACAACCATTGTGTGGTATTGGCGTCACGTCAGTAATGTTTGTAATTCTAAAACCAGCAGCATTTAATGCACGAACAGCAGACTCACGTCCTGGACCTGGACCTTTAATAAATACTTCTAGGTTTTTCAAACCGTATTCTTTAGCGGCATTACCTGCACGCTCAGCAGCAACCTGTGCAGCGAATGGAGTAGATTTACGTGAACCACGGAAACCTGAACCACCTGCAGTTGCCCAAGATAAAGCATTACCTTGACGATCTGAAATAGTTACAATAGTGTTGTTGAAAGAAGCATGAACATGAGCCATACCATCTGCAACTTGTTTTTTTACCTTCTTACGACGAACTGGTGCTTTAGCCATAATCTATATCCCCTTATCGCTTGATAGGCTTACGTGGACCCTTACGAGTACGCGCGTTAGTCTTAGTTCTTTGACCACGTAATGGTAAAGAGCGACGGTGACGAAGACCACGATAACAACCAAGGTCCATAAGACGTTTGATATTTAAAGTAACTTCACGGCGAAGATCACCTTCAACGGTGTACTTGCCAACTTCTTCACGAAGTTGATCTAGTGTTTCTTCATTTAGTTCACTGATCTTAGTAGATTCAGCAATTCCTGTCGCAACTAAAATAG
Source organism: Pseudoalteromonas sp. NBT06-2 (assembly GCF_002276045.1). Lineage (GTDB taxonomy): Bacteria > Pseudomonadota > Gammaproteobacteria > Enterobacterales > Alteromonadaceae > Pseudoalteromonas. The sequence goes on from NZ_NQMR01000127.1 coordinate 3,296, forward strand.
CTTTAGCGCGAGTTGTACCAACACCATAAATGGCAGTAATAGCTACTACTGCGTGTTTATGATCAGGGACGTTAATGCCAGCAATACGGGCCACTAACACATCTCCTAATTTTGGATTTGATTATCAATTTGTTGGAAAGCCCGTTAGGATACCCAACTAATGATCAAATCATCTAAAAAAACAGACAAAGCTAATTTTAGCTCAGTCTGTACGATTTCTTAATTAACCTTGCCTTTGCTTATGCTTAGGCTCTATGCAAATTACACGTACAACACCGGCACGTTTAATAACTTTACAATTACGGCAAATCTTTTTAACGGATGCACGTACTTTCATGAGTCATCTCCGTAGCTATCTAAAAGTGCCTATCGGCCATAACCTTTTAGATTTGCTTTTTTAAGTACAGAATCATACTGATGAGACATCAGATGTGTTTGTACTTGTGCCATAAAGTCCATGATCACTACTACGATAATCAATATTGATGTACCGCCAAAGTAGAATGGAGTTTTCCACGCCATTGTCATAAACTCGGGCACCAGACAGATAAAGGTAATATACAGAGCGCCTGCTAATGTCAAACGCGTCATTACTTTATCAATGTATTTTGATGTCTGCTCGCCTGGACGAATACCTGGGATAAAAGCCCCTGATTTCTTCAAGTTGTCTGCTGTTTCACGCGGGTTAAATACCAACGCGGTATAGAAAAAACAAAAGAAAATGATCGCTGCAGCTAATACCATTGCATATAACGGCTGTCCTGGAGACAACGCTAACGAAATAGTTTGAAGCACATCAGCAAGAACACCTTCACCTTGACCAAACCAGCTGGCGATTGTACCAGGGAACAGAATAATACTACTAGCAAAGATTGGTGGAATAACACCTGCCATATTAACTTTTAACGGTAAATGTGTACTTTGTGCTGCAAAAACCTGACGGCCTTGTTGGCGTTTAGCGTAGTTAACAACAATACGTCGTTGACCACGTTCAAAGAACACTACTATATAAGTAACAGCAAATACTATAACTCCAATGCCTAGTAACATTAGAACATTCAAATCACCTTGGCGCGCCATTTCGACTGTCTCGCCAATTGCAGACGGCAAGTTAGCTACAATACCAACAAATATAAGAACAGAGATACCGTTACCAATACCTCGCTCTGTAATTTGTTCGCCCAACCACATTAGAAACATAGTACCAGTTACTAAACTTATCACAGCTGTGAAATAAAACCCTATACCAGGATTTATAACTAGGTCTGTCATCATGTTTGGTAACGCAGTTGATATTCCAACAGCTTGGAATGTAGCAAGCACAAGCGTAGCATAACGTGTGTACTGACTTATTTTCTTACGCCCTTGTTCACCTTCTTTTTTAAGCTCTATCATCGCAGGATGTATGTGCGTTAATAGTTGCATAATAATTGAAGCTGAAATATAAGGCATAATACCTAAGGCCAGAACAGAAGCTCGCTCAAGAGCTCCACCACTGAACATGTTCATCATGCCAGCAATAGAGTCCTTTTGTTGCGCGAAGAATTCGGCAAGTACAGCGGCGTTAACCCCAGGGATTGGCACAAAGGAGCCTAAACGGTAAATTATAATAGCGCCGAGTATAAATAATAATCGACGTTTCAATTCCGATAGTCCGCCTTGCGCACTTGATGTGTCTTGACCTGGTTTAGCCATGGAGTACTTTCCTTATTATTCTTCTATCTTGCCTCCGGCAGCTTCAATCGCTTCGCGAGCACCCTTAGATGCTCTTAGACCTTTTACAGTCACTGGGCGTGAAACTTCACCAGATTTAACTATTTTTACGAACAAAACGTTCTTTTTAACCAGACCTGCAGCTTGTAGCGTGCTAAGTTCTACGATATCACCTTCAACTTTAGTGATTTCGAAAAGATTTACTTCAGCAGATACTAGTGATTTGCGAGAAGTGAAACCGAACTTAGGAAGACGACGTTGCATAGGCATTTGACCGCCCTCAAAACCAACGCGTACTTTACCACCTGAGCGAGACTTTTGACCTTTGTGACCGCGGCCACCAGTCTTACCAATACCAGAACCGATACCACGGCCTTGGCGTTTTCTGTCTTTATTCGCACCAGCAGCAGGTGAAAGTGTATTCAATAACATGAACTAGCCCTCAACCTTAACCATATAAGAAACTTGATTTATCATACCACGTACACATGCTGTATCTTCTAGCTCAACAGTGTGATTGATACGACGTAAACCAAGTCCACGCAATGTCGCTTTATGTTTAGGTAAACGACCAATTGAACTTTTAACCTGTGTAACTTTTACAGTTTTATTAGCCATGGTTCTACCCTACAATTTGAGCAACAGTAAGACCACGTTTAGCTGCAATAGACTCTGGAGAATTCATGTTCTCTAGTGCTTTTACAGTAGCGCGAACTACGTTGATTGGGTTAGTTGAACCGTAACATTTAGAAAGAACGTTCTGAACGCCCACTACTTCTAAAACTGCACGCATTGCACCACCAGCGATAATACCAGTACCTTCTGAAGCAGGCTTCATGAATACTTTAGAGCCAGAGTGACGACCCTTTATCGCGTGTTGTAATGTATTACCGTTAAGTTCAACATTAATCATGTTACGACGCGCTTTTTCCATTGCTTTTTGAATTGCAGCTGGAACTTCACGTGCTTTACCGTAACCAAAACCTACTTTACCTGCGCCATCACCAACTACAGTTAGTGCTGTGAAGCTAAAGATACGACCACCTTTAACTACTTTAGACACACGGTTTACAGCAACAAGCTTTTCAGCGAATTCTGTTTGTTTTGCTTCTACGTTAGCCATTGTCTACTCCTAGAATTGCAAACCGGCTTCACGCGCGGCATCAGCCAACGCCTTCACTCGGCCGTGATATTTAAAGCCACTACGATCAAAGGCAATCTTAGTAATATTTTTGTCAGCTGCACGTTCTGCAACTGCAGTACCAACAGCAACTGCTGCAGCACTATTACTTGTACCTTTAACTGCTTCGCCAATCGCTTTTTCAACAGTAGAAGCAGCAGCCAAAACGATACCTTCAGCAGTAACTATTTGAGCGTACATATGCTTTGACGTGCGGTGGATAACAAGACGTGTAACGCCTTGTTCAATATAATTTCTACGTGTGCGTTTAGCACGACGTAAACGAGCTGTTTTCTTATCCATCGTTCTACCTTACTTCTTCTTGGCTTCTTTACGACGCACATTTTCGTCAGCATAACGAACACCTTTACCTTTATAAGGTTCAGGTTTACGATATGCACGAATGTTAGCTGATACTTGACCTACTAACTGTTTATCTGCGCCTTTAACAAGCAATTCAGTTTGGCTTGGTGCTTCAATCGTAATCCCTTCAGGAATTTCGAAATTCACTGGATGAGAGAAGCCAAGAGTTAAGTTTAATACTTTACCCTTAACTGCTGCACGATAACCAACACCAATTAATTGAAGTTTCTTTTCGTAACCAGTTGTTACACCAACAATCATATTGTTGATATTTGCACGAGCAGTACCTGCTTGTGCCCAACCATTTGCTACGCCTTCATTAGGCTGAGTTGTAATAACATTATCGTTTAAAGCAACATCAACAGCAACGTTGATTGAACGAGCTAACTCACCGTTCTTACCTTTAACTTTGATGTCCTGGCCATTTAATGTAACTTCTACACCGGCTGGAACATTTATGGGTGCTTTTGCAACACGTGACATAAGTTCTCTCCGATTAAGCTACAAAGCCAATGATTTCACCACCAATGCCAGCACTACGTGCAGCACGGTCAGTCATCAAGCCTTGAGATGTTGATACGATTGCGATGCCTAGTCCACCCATTACCTGAGGTAAATCTCCACGCTTCTTGTAGATGCGTAAACCTGGACGACTAACACGCTTAATTGTTTCTATAACAGATTTGCCTTCAAAGTACTTAAGTTCAACTGTAAGTTCAGCTTTTAATTCGCTGTTTACAGAAAATTCAGTGATGAAACCTTCATCTTTAAGTACTTTAGCTACTGCTACTTTAAGCTTTGAAGTAGGCATCGTTACAGATACTTTCTTCGCAGTTTGACCGTTACGAATACGTGTAAACATATCCGAAATAGGATCTTGCAAGCTCATAGTCTTACTCCCGTGATTCTATTACCAGCTAGCCTTTTTAAGGCCAGGAATTTCACCGCGCATAGCAGCTTCGCGTGTTTTGATACGGCTCATGCCGAACTTGCGAAGGAAACCATGTGGGCGGCCCGTAATGTTACAACGATTACGTTGACGTGAAGGGCTAGAATCACGCGGTAAAGCTTGAAGCTTTAATACTGCATCCCAACGATCTTCTTCTGATGTTTCAACACCAGCGATGATTGCTTTTAGAGATGCGCGCTTTTCTGCGAACTTTGCTACTAACTTCGCGCGTTTATCTTCGCGCGCTTTCATAGAATTCTTTGCCATAACCCTACCCTTATTTCTTGAATGGGAAGCCGAAGGCTTCTAACAAGGCGTGACCTTCATCATTATTCGATGCAGAAGTCGTAATAGTGATATCCATTCCGCGTACGCGGTCTACTTTATCAAAATCGATTTCTGGGAATATGATTTGCTCACGAACACCCATGCTGTAGTTACCACGTCCATCAAAAGACTTAGCACTCACACCACGGAAATCACGAATACGCGGAATTGCGATTGTTACCAAACGCTCAAAGAAATCCCACATACGTTCGCCACGTAGAGTTACTTTACAACCAATCGGATAACCTTCACGAACTTTAAAACCAGCAACAGATTTGCGAGCTTTAGTTGTAAGGGCTTTCTGACCAGATATTGCTTCTAGATCTTTAATAGCATGCTCTAGAATTTTTTTATCTGTAAGGGCTTCGCCCACACCCATATTAAGGGTAATTTTCTCTATTCGAGGGACTTGCATGACAGAGCTAAAACCAAACTTTTTTTGAAGTTCTGTTACAACTGTGTCTTTATATAACTCATGCAGTTTCGCCATCGTCTACTCCAACTAACTAATTAAATAGTTTTTCCAGTAGATTTGAAGATACGTAATTTCTTACCGTCTTCAATCTTGAAACCAACACGGTCCGCTTTACCAGTTTCCTGGTTGAAGACCGCAACGTTTGATGCGTCTAAAGATGCTTCTTTCTCAACAATACCGCCAGCTTGGTTCAATTGTGGAACCGGCTTTTGATGCTTCTTGATAAGATTAATACCTTCGACAAATACTCTACCTGATTCAGTTACAACTGAAAGCACTTTTCCGCGCTTCCCTTTGTCTTTACCGGCTAGTACAACTACTTCGTCATCACGACGGATTTTTGCTGCCATGATAAACTCCTATAGTACTTCTGGTGCTAATGAAACGATTTTCATGAACTTTTCGTTACGTAGTTCACGCGTTACTGGGCCAAAGATACGAGTACCAATTGGCTGATTGTTTGCATTAAGCATAACAGCAGCGTTTTTATCGAAACGGATAGTAGAACCATCGTTACGACGAACACCTTTAGCTGTACGAACTACAACAGCGTTTAATACATCACCTTTCTTCACTTTACCGCGAGGATTAGATTCTTTAACAGAAACCTTGATGATGTCGCCAATCATAGCGTAACGGCGGTGTGAACCACCTAATACTTTAATACACTGCACTTTGCGAGCGCCGCTGTTATCAGCAACTTCCAGCTGAGTTTGCATTTGGATCATTTTATATGCTCCTGTGTAATTATTGATCTGCCTTAACTATAAATAATCAAGACCTAATGTTTTATCCTCATTCAGTTATTCGTTAAGACATTCCTGAATGGCGCGCAATTGTATCAGCAAATGTATTTATGCGATAGGTTATTTTTTAATTAATTTCAAATGAATGTTTAAAAAGCAAACAGCGGGAAGTTTAGGTATATAGACGTCCTGAGTAATTAATAAACTCTCATTACGCCTATATAATAAGCAGAACATATCAACCAAATAATTTTTTAAATTTATCCTTCACTTTATTTTTTAGTTTATCTTTACTAGCACTACTAATATCTAGTTTTATATTTATATCATGAAAAGGACCTTTAACTCGAACAGGTACTTTAAAGCCGGTAGCACGACTCTTAGTACCTTGACCCTCTATACTAGACACCAAACCAGTCGAAACTCCATAATCAATTTTTGTTTTAGGTAAATTAACCATGCCTTTACCCGTAACACGCATTAATGGACTAAAAAGCTTAAAGTCATTATTAGTTCCTACTCCATTTTGGAAATTTAGCATACCACTTAGTTTTGCAAAATCTGTCTGCTGGGACTTATCAAATCCTTTGTCTAGACCTGTTTTGCTAAAATCGCCTTTTAGCATTGCTTCGGCAGAACGTACCATTGCCGCAATATTAGCGCCTTTTATCGCGCCATCTTCAAAATTAAAACCTAAGCGACCATTTAAGTTATCCATCAATTGTTTCTGGTTATTACCCTTCGTCTTTAACTGCCAATCTATCGAGCCTGAGCCACTTAATTTATCCAACTTAATAGCGTCTGTTAATAATGGTTCAGCCTGAATCGTGGTTAAAGCAAAGTGTGTCTCCATGGTATAAGGTACTTTATTTGCATTAATAAAAACTTTACCTTCACCTTTGCCTTTATATGCATTAAATTTATCCATCCCTATTCTTGCAATTCCTTTATGTAAATTAACAGAGAATGCATTTGTACCTAATTTAACATCCTTAAGTTTCAATCCAATAGATTTGACCTTTATATCAGCATCGAAAGTAGTTAAAGCCGACAGATCTATTTTAGTTTCATCCCATACAATAGGTTCCGCTTTTGTCTTTATCGTTACTTTTGTTTCTTTTTTTATATTTTCTTCAGGTAAATAAGGGTTAAAATCAAGCATACCTAAATCAATATCCGCATTAATATTTACACGACCACCAATTTCTATTTCACTTTGTCCTTTAATATTAAGCTTATCAAGTTTAACATTCAAATTTGCTAAATTGATTTTTTCATCTGCAAAAAGCATATTTCCTGAAAATGAAAATTCATTAAATGCATTTTCTTTTGCTATTAATGGAATATTTTGCCATTTAATAATATTTTTTAATGAATTACCTTGTAGATCCAATGTACCTTCGATCACTTTATGCGCTTCTTTTATGTTCCCTTTAAAGTTTAATGTAACTAATTCAGAATTAATTGTTGTTGCTAAATTAAAATCTTGTGAGGTGATTACTTTAAAAGGTGTCGATATTTTAGTATTTAAAGCAAATGTTTGTGACATATAAGAGACTGCGCCTTTTATAATTAAAGGCTGATGTAATGACGGTAATTCTATTGTTAATTTAAGATCATTAACTTCGTAAGCACTTTTAGTTGTTGCATCCAAATAAGTCAATTTACCGCCATAAATTGCAACTTCCCCTAGCTGAATATCGAAATCTTTTGGAATACTTATTTGTTTATTAGATTTATCAGATGTACTAGAAGTTGTCGTTTGTGTATTTTCATTCACTTTAGAAAATAAATCCCAATTAGCTTCTCCAGCCTTATTTTTTTCAAGTAAAATATTAGGCTCTATGATCACAAACTTTTCTAACTTCAAATCGCCTGATAATAAAGATAACCAAGGAATATTAACTTCTAGTTGCTTCATATAAATCATATCAACTTGAGAGCCTGATTGCATATTAGCGAGATGTACATCATTTAACTCAAGCTTTAATGTTGGAAATATAGATAGAGTTTTATCTCCTAATAGTGTCAGCTTTCGGTGTGTAGTTTGCTCTACTTTAGTTGTAACTTGTGAAAAAATAGCATCTACAGGTAATATAAAAGGCACTATGATCACGATTGCAACCATCAGCGCGACTATTAATGCTAATATTTTAAAAAAGCCCTTCATTTTAATCCCTTCTTCAAAGTTTTAATTACTATATACTTAGACTCAGCAATCTCAAGTTCTTTAAGTTTTTAAATACCTTTGTCTATTATTACTGGTTTTAAAAATTGTCTGATATGTATTGCTAAATTTGATTTAATTAAATAATGCCATAAATCTTGGCTAGAAAAGCCATCAGGTAAACTTAACCATAAACATGGCCCACCCACTGGATCATTTATAATAACCAAGTCACCAATATGCGCTTTTAATTCATAAAGCATTTGATCAAATTGAACTGTTAATTACCGCCTAACTTTATCTACAAATTTTTGATATTCACCACTTTGCATCATCTCTAATAAAATATATTGCAAACATATATTCGGTTCTTCTGAGTTAATCTGTTTTGCAAATAAACACTCCTTGTAAGTGTTTTTACAAATCAGATAACCCAAGCTAATTGAAGCCGATACTGTGTCGTAAAAATCCACAATACTAATCACTCTACATTTTGAGTTTTCACTTAAGAGACTTGATATTGATTTAGGTCTTTGTCCAAAAAAGTGTAATTCACTCCTATCGTACTCGATTAATACCACATCATTTTTTTCAGCCCAAGTAATTATTTGTCTCTTTTCTTTAGTACTTAATACCCTGCCCGTTGGATCATTAAAATTAGGATTAAATAAATATGCTTTAAATTTTTCAGCTTGGAATGCTTGGTCTAACAACGCTAACTCAATCCTAAAGTCTGCTTGTATAGGCACTAATGTCGTTTTGATATTATATTGTTGAAGTAAACTTTGAAAAAAGAATGAACAGGGTGCCTCTATTGCGATACAAGACTTTTGTAACTTTAAAGCTTGTATGGCTATGACCAAACCATCTTTACGTCCATTCGTTATTAATAAGTCTTTTTGATTTATAATCTGACCTGAGTTCAAGTAATGCCTCGAAATTTCATCTCTTAAAGGCTTAATTCCTGCATTAGGATCTTGCATCAACATACGATAAGGGCGATGTTTAATCACTTTTCGATGCAACCTATTAAGCATTGTTTCAGCATCAACTACCGTACTTGGTGTTGTACATGACAATGGCAGTATATTTGGATCATTAAACGAATATTGAAGTGCATTTTCTAAAGGCAGTTGTGATAGTTCTGTATGGCTTAAAAAAGCATCTCCGTAACTTTGCTTGTTTATACAACTGTATTGATTTTCTTTGCTTGCTACAAAGTAGCCTTTTTTTTCTACTGCATAAATCCACCCTGACTTTTCTAGCTCAGCATATACATGCGATGCAGTAGAAACGCCTATTTCACGCTTTTTTGCCAGCTTTCGAACAGAATCTAGTTTTTCACCTTGCTGTAAAATACCAACGCTAATTGCTTGAATAATTTCACTACTGATTTTTTTATATATAAAGTTACTCATAACCTGCATTGTTTTTTGGGAAGTACAACCTGTTTTATAATTTATATAAAAACATAGTAAATCATAAAGTCAAGATAGAACAAAAATTAGATCCCTGTATAATACACAGCCCGCTTAGTTTAATCGTTTTTCAAAAAGTTAAGTGGGCTTTGTTCTAATTCAACTGGAGTCGATCTAAACGATGAGAAAATTATTAACTTTACCCGCTCAAATGTCTCTTTCAGATGCTGAAAATATTACTTATGAAAATGCATTAAAACAAGCAACTGAAATAAGCCTAAATTTGATGGCTGTTAAAGTTGAAAACCATCCGCAAGATTTTAGCAGTTGGTGCCATGAATTAATCGATATCTGTACTAACCGTATTAACTTTGAGTTATTAGAACAACACCAATTACCAATTGTTAAAAAGCTAAATGACTTATTGGTATTAGGGGTAAGTGTGAACCAACTTAAAATGCTAAAGCTCACACCTTGGCCTATTATGTCATCTTTTATTGTAAAGAATGCAAAATTACTTGCTTTAGATGAACAACTTGCTTTGCTATCTTATTTAAAAATAACTAAACAACAAACTTTAGCTGAGATGATACAAGAAGATAGGCTTGCTTTTGCTGGTAAACATACAGCTTCGCACGATCCTTCTATATATAAATTTGATGTTGAATGGTTTAGTTCTACTAAAAGTGCTAAAAACTTTCATCAGTTATTACAAAATAGTCCTAAACTATTAGATACCGCCCTTGCAAATATACCAACAGAAGGCGAAGTAACAGAGCAAGATTACCAAAAATTCGTAACTGACTACTTAGCGGCACATAGTGTTTTAGATGATGTTAAACCAACGTTAGCACCGGCAACTCGCTTGTTAGCTATGCATCGTCCTGATGTTTTCCTACCAATTACTAATGCTAAACTAGATTCACTTTGTGCTGCATTTGAAGTGCCAAAATTGAATAACAAAGATTATACTCGTTATTTCAAAGATATTATTCAACCTATGCATTTAATGCCTTGGTATCGCTCTAAATGTCCAGAAACAGAACTTGAGCAACAGCTTTGGTCTGTACGTGCTTTGTTACCTACACTTTTTTATTACGCCAATGAAAAAACAGCTAGCAGCTCTAATTACCTAAAATTATTAAATAAGCCTAAACGTGCGACTAAAACAGGTACTACTCGCACCAAACGTGGTAAAGAGTCAGCTGAAATATTAGTCGATCGTGCTTTAATTGCTGATGATATTCCAGAGCATATTAAAACTAAGCGTGACTCTATCATTGCAGAAGTGGTTAAGGGACGTACTGTCGCGGAAACAATTTCATTAATGAGAATGATTTTTGGCTAACCACTAACTTCCTATAAATAAGCAGTATTAAATAAAAAGTACTGCTTATATTTATTAAAATTAACACTTACCTATGAAACTCTAGCCATTTGAATTAATTGAATTTAACAGGTTCCTTTATTTTGGTACAAATATTGCCTTTTTTCTTTTAAAACAGCGTATTCAACAAACTAAAATTAAGGTAACTGTTATGAAGGTCTCAATCCTCTCAATAGCATTATTAACGACTTTAGCTTAAACAAAAAAGCATGGCGAATATCTCAGCTAATGCATCGGCTAGTTCTAATTATTACTGGCGCGGCATTACGAAAAATATGGATACTGGAGGTGTAGACTATAATAATGATTCAGGATTTTATACTGGTACTTGGGTATCGAATATAGACTTTGACAGTGAAGCAAGTTATGAACTCGACTTTTATGCGGGCTTTAATCAAGTATTAGAAAGCTACAGCTATGCCGTGGGTTATATATATTACAGTTACCCAGATGCAAATAGATCTATCGATTTTGCTGAATTATATGGCTCTCTTAGTGTAAGCGATCATTATGGGATTAAATCAGCTATTTAACCCACGCACAAAGTGATTCAAGTAGTAAAGAAGACATGCTTTATGTAGAACTGAATGCAAGTTTTAGCATTTTAAATAATACTGACTTAGATGATAGTGATGTAAATGCATTTGTAAGTTACTCAACCGACTTATCATTATAAATTTATTAGGTGATAAATTATGATTTATCACCTAATAAACTCCAAACTAATCAATTAAAGATACTTAGCGTTTCTTACATTTTGTAATGACTGTTTTAGGATACCACAGAGGTCCTAATTGGTTTATTGCACTTCCTGCAAGCCCATTAACAAATGAAACCTGAGTTTCAACACTACTCCAATCATCGCCATTACATTTTTTATTTAAATTAATAGGATCAGAACCTTCATACAGTGAAAAAGCTGCATTATGATGCCATTGCTTTTTCTGTACATGGTTTTCATTTGATACTTGCTCTCCATTGTCAAAATGAATACGCGTACAACCAGATAAAATCAGTAACGTCGTTACCAATAATATTATTTTATTTTGCATCTTGATTCTCCTGAATCTCAATTTTATTATGATCTTTTTCACCACACCATATTTTCACCGAATGCGGGGCATAAAACCCTAAGGTGATAAAACCTAAAGCCCCATCTTCAAATGTCTGTTGAGACTGCATTTGTAAAATATCTTTATCACCACACACTTTTTTAACATCTACATGATGCTCACCCTTTAAGCCCCAAAAATAAAATGGTTTACTATCCTCAAAGCTTGGGTTTTCGGTTAATTTTGCAATCGCTTTTGGTTGAATTGTAACGGAGGAACACCCTGTCAAAATAACAAGTAGAATACTTGCCTTAATTAAATTCTTATATGAGTTCATTTTACCCTCTGATGATTTTAAGTTACTAAGCATCACTAAAGTGTAAAGGAGTTATAAAAACAAAGTAGTAAGGAATTGTTGCCACTTTGTAGAAAATATTACACTTTTTCACTTTTTTAAGCCATGTATCAATTTGAAAGTGAAAATATATCTTAATTGTAAAAACAAAAAACTCGCATAAGCGAGCTTTTTTATTTTATCTATTTGGTGAGTTGGCCGTATAAACCAACTCTAAAATATTTTTATCTAATTGATTATAAATAAATTAACAGCTTAGCTATTGTGTTATTTAAGTATAGTAAAAAATGTCACAGCTTTTGTATTATTTTGTACCATTTATGACTTAAATCTAAGCTTCATACTGTTCAAGAATATCGAAGAGATTCAAAATAATGCTACTCGTATGATTGTTCAATATGATAAATTAAAGTTACCGCCGTATTAACGGGTAAGAAAGTATTAGGGCTCCCTCATGAAATTCAAGAGGTTAGAAATGCTTTTAATGCTTATGATAACTTACCATATTGGCAATCATCAAACCCCGAACATCTATTATCTGCTCATAAATTATTGATGCATGGCTTAGTTGATGATGCTGGACGATATAATAAGCAAAATAAATATTATCAGGCATTATCTTTATCTGATAAAACCTGCGACTCAACACCCTTTGTATTATTTATGCTAAAAGTTTTATTATCATCAATCAAAGAAGTACAAAGTAGCTCAAGTGAACAAGCCAGCGATCAAGTAAAACGACTGTTACACGGTTGAATAATAAAGAACCACAAAAATAATCTGTAATTATGGCAAGCTTAATATTAAAATATCGCCCTACCTTTAAAAAGAATTACTTATCTCCTGCATTAGATGCTGATTACATCGAAATGTCAGAACCTGATTCACCACAAAGCCCTAAACAAAAATATTATTTAACGCAATTAAGTAAAGAGCGCATTAAGTAATATAACGTGGGTTATTGCTCTTATTTAGGCAAATTATATGAATATAAAAACAACTAAATTTCATACAAATAAAAATTACCTATATTCAGATGGGTCCGTACAATGATAAAGAACATGAACCACAACATATAGAAACGATACAAAGATAAACTCATTTAAATTTATTAAATATGACGTTCTATTTGTCCATGATTAGTTGATAATTCATAAAATGAGGGATTTAACATGTTTAGCATAAGCCGGCCAATGGCCGGGCACACTTAAATATACTCTTTTTAGTGCTATATATAAATTTTCGTACCGCTGGACTTCCAACCCCTTAAAGCAATAAAGTGTGCGTATGATGAATTACAAACGCTGGAAGGTATTACTACGTAACATCTGTTAGTGGTCATCTTCAGTAGCCTAAATTCCCAATAAATGCCTTTTATTCATCTCATACTTTGTTTATAGTTTGTGAATATTTGTTTGCTGAAAAATAAGAGTAACTCGTTGATTAAATTTCTGTTGCAAAGCTTTTTAGTCTTGTTATCTTTAGCGAGTTGCTGGGTCATATTTACTTGTTTCAATGATAACAAATTACTAGATCAGTTCTCTGATGATTATATTTCCCAGATAAATACCAGTATTAAAGGTGCGACCAGAAATTATCTGCTCCCTGCACAGACTATCGCCAGACAGGGCAGCCACATGTTTCGTGAAGACATTATCTCCCTTGAAGATCCAAAGAGTCTCTCAACATTTACCTATCCATTTATTAACAGTTACCCACAATTTAGAGGTTATTTTATCGGTACAGAAAATAGTGAGTTTTGGTTCTGGCGTAATGAATACTCTGGGGAGTATGCTTATAGAATTCAACATATCAAAATGCAACCTCAGGGAGCGTTAATTGATTATAGACACTTTTATAATGACAATAACAAACAGATTAAAATATCTAACCAAAGAATTGCCGACTTTGATCCTGTGACTCGTCCCTGGTATCAGGGTGCCAAAACTTTGGGGACGGCATATTGGAGCGATGTCTATTTATATAACCAACCAAATGATCCGCCTCCGGCTGTTGCCGGCATCACAGCTTCTTATCCTATTTATGATCGCGCAGGTCAATTTCTTGGTGTTTGGGGAGTAGATATTTTGTTGAAAGTATTATCAGAGTTTTTGTCGGGTATTGCAAAATCCTACAACGCTGATTTAGTTATTTTTAATGAACAGAATAAAGTAATTGCCTACTCTCGATCCGATGAACTGAAATCCTCCAGTGAGTCGTTACCCTTATCAGAACTTGATAATTCAGTGATTCAAAGTGCCCTCATAAGTTACCGTAGCCACGGGTTTAGTGAGTTTTTCTTTAAATATAATGGAGAGCGTTATTTAGCTTCATACTCACCCTTTCTTTTTGGTGGGGATAATGACTGGTATTTATTACTGATATTACCGGAACTGAAATTTTCTGAAGAGATAGAGTTCAGTCATAATCTAATTTTATTGTTTGCCACTTGTGTTTTATTGATTTGTTTGGTGATTTTGATCCGGTTATTTAGTCAGCAAGTTATATCAACCATTAAGTATATAGTGCAAAAGTGAGTTTTATTACTAATGCACTCATTCCTCAGCGACAAAAAAGTCCGTTTTTGACCTTTATATGGATCATATTAAGCTTAGTGATTGCCACAGCTAGTTGTGTATATACGTGGCAATACTCAAAAAATGAAGCGTTAGCATTATTAAGCCAGACAGCTAAACAGCACTTAAATTTATATGGTAGTAAAATTAAGGAAGAATTTGGTCAAATTCACAGCTCAGTGCTCCCTATTTTGGCACAAAATCAAGTTATCCAAAAATATTTGATCACATCAGAACCTGAGGGGGAGAAACTTGCTAGAGATTATTTAAATACCAGCTTAATGAGTTTGCCAAAAAGGGCGATATTTATCGGTAATGCTCAAAAATTATTATTAGCATCGAAAAATTATTCAACTGATTTTACAATGATGAAAAGGGTTTTTAAGCTGCTTGCAACCCGGGCATTTAAAGGCAAAAATAGTCAAATGTTTTTGTTTTCACAGGCTTTAGAGGCGCCAAAGTTTTTGATTGCGATCCCGGTTTCAAATAATGACAAGAACCTGGGGTTTATGGGCTTGCTACTGGATTTATCAGATTTTCAAACAGACCTTGCTAAGTCATGGACCACTTCGGAAGAAACTTTAGCTATTAGCGACCAAAGAGGGATTATTCTCATGTCCAGCGATCCAAACTGGTTGTACCGTACTTTTTCTAACTTGCCTTATCAGGTTAAGAAAAATTTACGTACTGTGACAGGTCAACAAACTGCTTTTGAGCAATTGGGCATAGTCAGTATTAATGAGGGTATTCTTACCATGCATAATATTGATGTAAGTACTATGGATGAGCATTATCTGGTCAATTCATTAACGTTAAATGATTACCAGCTGAGGATCCATCATTTATCAAATATAACGCCAGTGATTAAAAGCAGCTATATTAATGCTGCTTTAACAATGGCCTGTTTTATTCTCGGTTCTTTGATATTGTTATTATTTAAAGTAAAAAAAAACGCAATACGGCTTGAATTAGCTCATCAAAATCAAATTAAAGAAAGTGAAAAGCATAAACATCAGATCATAGAAGCCACGGCTTCTGGCCTTATAACTTTCCATTATGGCGGAAAAATAGAATCTCTTAATCTGGCTGCACTCAATTTGTTTTCTGGTCATTCAACTGCACAATTTGATGCTTTATCAGAATTATTTGTGCAAGCCCATATTGTTCAAAAAGCATCTTACCCGAATAAAAATGTATATGGTCATTCGATGGAAACTATCGCATTGAAATCCGATGGTAGTCAGTTTCCGGTTCAAATATTTATTAAAGCCATGGGCTTTGGTGAACCGCCTTTATACCTATTGACTATTATTGATATCAGTGACAAGAAAAATACCGAAGCGGAATTAAAACAGAATCAAAAAATGGCTGCCATGGGCATGATGGCTACAACCTTGGCCCATGAAATTAGCCAGCCAATTACAGCCATTAAAACAGAAGCATCTATCGGGAAAAAGCTACTTTCGCAGGGCCGCCCAGAGGAAACTAGTGAAAGCCTGGCAACCATTATTGGTTATACTCAGCTACTGTCCAAGATCACCTCACAATTAAAAGACTTTGCCAAAAAGAAAAAATCGGACTCCCGTATAATGTCTAATATTTATGAGGTTATCCAGTACAGTCATATTCTTTATCAGCACAGGTTGGAAAATGAACATATAATCTGGAATGAAATGATAGAAGACAGAGGCTTATGTGCTGCGATAGATCCCTATCAATTACAGCAAGTTATGGGTAATTTGATCCAAAATTCCTGTGATGCACTGACTACCTTTAGTGAGAAAAAATTGTCTGTATGTATTAGCACAGAAGATGAATATTTATATATTGACATTTCAGATACAGGTAAAGGTATAGATCTAGACTTGCAACAAAGTATTTTTGATCCTTTTGTCAGTACTAAAAATAAAAGCAGCTCAATGGGGTTAGGTCTGGCTATTTGCAAAGATATTTTACTCCGGACCCAGGGAAATATAGAACTATTGCAAAGTGAAAAAGGGGCGCATTTCAGGGTAACTTTGCTGCGTCACAACCCTAAGTAACCAGTTTTGAAAAAGGTATAAAATGACGCGAATTCTCATTGTTGAAGATGATCTCTCTGTGATGGACACGACTCAACGTTGGCTAACCCTTGAAGGGTTTGAAGTATTTACATGCAATGATCCCCTTAGGGCCGTCACTCAGATCCGCGATGAAGGAATTGATGTGGTATTAAGTGATGTCAAAATGCCACAATTGAGTGGCCTTGAGCTATTGCAACACATTAATCAGTTGGATCCTGAATTACCTATGATCTTGATGACAGGCCATGGAGATATTGCTATGGCTGTGGAGGCAATGGCGCAGGGGGCTTATTATTTTATTGAAAAGCCTTTTGAACCAGAACATCTGACCCAAGTGATCAAACGTGCCTGTAACAAGCGGGAAATGGCATTGGAAAACCAACGGCTGCGCAACCAGCTGGCACATTTAAGTGGCATAGATTCCAGATTAATAGGCTGCTCTGCGGTCATTGAAAAGCTGAGGAAAAAAATATTAGTATTGGCCGGTTTTGATGCCAGTGTGGTGATCCATGGCGATACAGGCACAGGCAAAGAATTGGTCGCCTGCTGTTTACATGATTATAGTACTCGCTGTGAGCAGCCCTTTGTTGCAATAAACTGCGGTGCCGTGCCGGAAAATTTACTGGAATCTGAGTTATTTGGTCATGAAAAAGGCGCTTTTACTGGTGCCGATCAAACCCGGATCGGTAAGCTAGAATTTGCCAGTAATGGCACCTTATTTCTTGATGAAGTTGAATCTATGCCAATGAATTTTCAAGTTAAATTACTGCGCGCATTGCAGGAAAACAGCATAGAAAGAGTTGGTTCTAACAAATCTATTTCAATTAATCCAAGGGTGATCTGTGCTACTAAAGTAGATTTAAAAAAACTGGCTGACGAAGGCAAGTTTCGTCTTGATTTGTATTATCGGTTGAAGGTGGCTGAGCTTTACTTGCCCTCGCTGAGTGCGCGACCGGATGATATTGCTTTATTATTCCAACACTTTTTAAAATTAGCCTGTTGTCAATATCAGGTCGACCAAGTAGATCCAACAATGGAAGAACTGATATTGCTATCCACCCGGGAATGGCCTGGTAATATTCGTGAATTAAAAAACCTGGCTCAGCAATTTTCCATAGCCAATAATGCCTGTGAAACACCGTTATGTGATTTGTTAACGCCTGAGGCTGCATTGGAAGGTGATTATAAGCTCCCTTCAGGCAATCCCCTGAATAACTTGCTAATACAGGTCGGGCGTTTTGAAGAGCATTTGCTCCGTATGGCTATGAAAGAACAGTTGGGTTCCATTAAAAATGTAATGCAGGCCCTTGGTGTTTCCAGACGTACCCTGAATTTAAAAATGCAGCGCTATAATATTCGCCGCAATGATTATCTCTAAGTCAGTCAATTTTGAAATTTAATAGGTAAAATATTTCTCACTCTATCGATTTAATAGGAAAAACATCTCTCTTTTATCTTAAAAAACATATAAATGGTTAGTTATTCCATATTAAAATCATAGTATTACCTTTCTTTTAATACTTGGTCTGTAATTTGCTCAATAATTTATGCACTAATAATACAAAAACCTGCTTTAGGCTATATTTTTGGGTCTACAGCAGTATTTTAACGTCTGACAATGTTTCTAAAATACCTAAAATAAAAAGTGAGATTTTATGTTTAAGATTGCACCAAACAAATTGGCAAATATAATAAAACAAACATTTGCTACAAAACATGTCATGTTAGGTTTAGCCGTATCTGTGCTGGCATTACCTGCATTAACTGTACGAGCAGCAGAGCAACAAGCCGTTGAGGAAGATGTTGAACGGATCCAGATCATCGGCTCTCGGCGCAACGACCGTACCGTATCTGAAAGTACAGTACCCATTGATGTACTAGATATTGAAGATATGGCGACCACAGGTCAGCTGGAAGTCAGTCAAATTTTGTCTAATTTAGTGCCCAGTTTTAACTATCCAAACAGCTCTATTGCTGATGGTACAGATCATGCTCGCCCTGCGGTATTACGAGGTTTAGCACCGGATCATACCTTAGTATTGATCAATGGTAAAAGACGCCATAGTGGTGCGCTACTTAACCTGAATGGTACCGTTGGTCGCGGCTCAACGGCAGTTGATTTAAATACGATTCCCACCTCGGCAATAAAAAGAATTGAAATTTTGCGTGATGGTGCGGCGGCACAATATGGTTCAGATGCAATTGCTGGTGTGATCAACATTATTTTAAAAGATGGTGATGGTGGTAGTATCACAGCCAGTTATGGTGAATACAATACAACTATGGATGGGGTTGCACAACTTGAGTCAACCAGTATAGATGAAAATGGTGATTTGGCTTTTATTACCTCAGATGACAGAACCCGTAACGATGGCGGTGTAACAACGATATCAGCTGATTGGGGCATTGACTTTAGCGATAGTGGGTTTGTTCATATATCCTTTGAATCCAGAGATCGTGCAGCGGCAAATCGTTCAGGGTTTGATCCCAGAGAGCAATATGCTAGGGATGAAAACGGTAGTTTAGATCCCAGAGAGCTTACCTTTGATCGTTATAATCATAAATTTGGTAAAGCCAAAGTTGAAGATATTGCCTTCTTTTATAATATGGGTGCTAACCTGACCAATGAAATTGAACTCTATTCTTTTGGCAGTTACGCACAGCGAGATGGCTTGTCGGCGGGTTTTTATCGCAGAGCGAAAGACAGCCGTAACGTACCTGAAATTTATTCTGATGGCTTCTTACCGCATATTGTCAGTGACGTAGCAGATCAAGCGCTGGTACTGGGTGTGAAGGGTGAAATCGGTGAATGGAATTGGGATGTGAGTGCCAATTACGGTAAAAATGACTTTAATTTTATGGTGACTAACAGCCTGAATGCTTCCCAGGGTGCCAACAGCCAGACCTCATTTAATGACGGTAACCTGCTCTATGATCAGATGCTACTTAATTTAAGCCTTGATACTATGGTTGATATGGGATTACCTAATGATGTATTTGTTGCCTTTGGTGCCGAATATCGTTCTGAAAATTATCAGATAGTTGCCGGTGAAGAGGCATCTTATATTACAATATTAGATGAGGATGGTAACCCGGTTGCCGCAGGTGGTGCCCAGGTATTATCTGGCTTCTCTCCTGCCAGCGCAGTTGATCAGGAACGTCATAATATCGGGTTGTTTTTTGAATTAGATACAGACTTCACCGATGATTTTAACCTTGCATTTGCCGGGCGCTATGAAGATTTTAGCGATTTTGGCACAAATTTTAACGTTAAACTGGCGTCTCGCTGGGCATTAAGTGATGAATTAGCATTGCGTGGTGCCATAAGCACTGGCTTCAGAGCGCCCTCACTGGCACAAACCTCTTTTACCTCAGTGGCTACTGTTTTTGAAAATAGCATTCCGAATGAAGTGGGGATTTTCCCGGTTGATCATGTTGCGGCACAGGCTTTAGGCGCTGAAACATTAACGGCTGAAGAATCGGTTAATATGACCTTAGGTTTTGTTTATGAAGTTGAAAATTTTAACCTAACATTAGATGCCTATCGTATTGAAATTGATGACCGTATTGTTTTATCTGAAAATATCAGTGGCGATGCTGTGGTAGAGATACTGCAAGCGGCAGGTGTGAATAATACACAAAGAGCCCGTTATTTTACTAATGCCATAGATACTACTACACAAGGGGTAGATATTGTTGCAACTTATGATTATGAGCTGGATAACTTAGGCAGTTTACGTTTAAGTGCAGCTTTAAATATTAATGATACTGAAGTAACAGAACTGAAAGAAAATCCGGCAGAATTAACAGCCTTAGGAGATGATTATGTTGTTTTCTCTGATCGTGAAATTTCACGCTTTGAAAAAGGTACACCGAAAAATAAACTTAATTTAGCGGCTGTCTGGAATATAGAAGATCTGCAGATCACTTTGCGCGCCAGTCGTTATGGTGAAGTGGTTGATCCATCAAGCAATCCGGATAATCATGAAGTATTAAAAGCCAACTGGATCACAGATTTAGATTTCAGTTATAACATTAGTGAAGATCTGAAAGTTGCAGTAGGTGCCAATAACTTACTGGATGAATATCCTCAGGATACTGTGAGCAATGTTGGTTATTCTACCTTTAACCAGATATTCCCTTATTCCGGTTTTTCATCTTATACCACAGATGGCCGCTTTGTTTATGGCCGGATAAATTACCGCTTTTAGATAATAAGGGCAAATAAATAAAGCAGACAAATGGATGTCTGCTTTTTATTGCCTGTTTTGTATTTTTACCTGTAAAGGTAACGCTATTTTGATACAAAACAGTACTATGGATAAAGTTAAAATTAAATAGCTGAATACCAGCTAGTTCAAGATAAACAATGATTACCTCAGATGTTCAGACTTGTAGGAAAATAATTTATGAAGTCATTTAAAAAATCCCTGTTAACTGGTGCGCTAATAATGCCACTGGTAGGATATATCCAGTCACCTTTGGCTGCCCCCCCTAAGGCGATTTACAGTAGTATTGACACAGTACATCCCCAATGGGCAAAACATGGTATGGTTGCAAGCCAGGAAGCCCTTGCCACACAAGCGGGTTTAGATATTCTAAAACAAGGGGGTAATGCGGTTGATGCGGCTGTGGCCGTAGGTTTTGCTTTGGCTGTGACCTTGCCTCGTGCCGGTAACTTAGGTGGTGGCGGTTTTATGTTAGTGCATATTGCCAAAGAAAATAAAACCATAGCCATAGATTACCGTGAAATGGCACCAAATAGCGCACATAAAGATATATTCCTCGATGAACAAGGTGAGGCAGATCCTGAATTGTCCCGTTTTCATGGTCTGGCCGTCGGTGTGCCAGGTACGGTTATGGGCATGGAACTGGCCCTGAAAAAATATGGGTCTATGAGTCTTAAGCAAGTAATGGCAGTATCCATTGAGTTGGCTGAAAAGGGCATTAAGGTCACACCTGATCTATCAAACTCTTTGGTGCATTTTAAGAAAAACATCTCAAACTGGCCCAGTAGTACACAGATTTTTTATAAGAAAAATGGTGATGCTTACCAGCCGGGAGAACATTTTGTGCAGGCAGACCTGGCTCAGTCTCTAAAAAAAATTGCAGAGCTGGGCAGTAAAGGTTTTTATGAGGGCGAGACGGCACAAAAAATAGTTAAGGCTGTTCAGACTGCTGGTGGCTCTATGACCTTAGCTGATTTAACTAACTATAAGGCGGTGATACGCCAGCCGGTACAGGGGGAATATCGCGGTTATCAGGTGGTGTCTATGCCACCGCCTTCTTCCGGTGGCACGCATATCATAGAAATCCTTAATATTATGGAAGCTTATCCAGTTGATAAACTAGGCCATAACAGTGCTGCTACCATACACCTGATGGCAGAGGCCATGAAACGTGCCTATGTTGATCGCAGTCAATATCTGGGTGATCCGGATTTTGTAAGTGTGCCAGTTAAAGGCTTGCTCAGTAAAAACTACGCAGTTAAATTACGCAGCGATATTAACACAGATAAGGCAACCCCAAGTGCAGCATTAACGCCAGGTAATCCGGTACCCTATGAAAGTAATGAAACAACCCATTATTCAGTTGTAGATAAATGGGGCAATGCGGTTTCCAATACTTATACCTTAAATTTCAGCTATGGCTCAGGTCTGGTAGCAAAAGGAACAGGTATTTTACTTAATAATGAAATGGATGATTTTTCAATTAAGCCGGGGACGCCTAATGGTTATGGTTTGATTGGCGGAACGGCAAATGCGGTTACAGCAGGTAAGCGCCCATTAAGTTCTATGGCTCCGACTATGGTATTTAAAGAAGGTAAGCCTTATCTGGTGACCGGCAGTCCGGGTGGGTCACGTATCATTACCTCCACACTGCAAGTGATCATGAATGTAATAGATCATAATATGAATATAGGTGAAGCCTCAAATGCTTCTAGGGTGCATCATCAATGGTTACCGGATGAAATTCGTATTGAAAAAAGCTTGAATTCCGACACTGTTAAGTTGTTAGAACAAAAAGGTCATAAGGTAGTACGTAAAGCAGCTATGGGCAGTACACAATCTATTATGATCACAGATGATGGTTTATATGGCGCTTCAGATCTTCGTCGTTCAGGTGCATTAACGGCCGGATATTAAGTTTTTTATAAAGTATCGATTTTTAGAATATTCTTCGGAAATTATCCCGAAGAATTGAGTCTAAAAACGACTTTAACCATGTTATAAATTTTATAAAAATCGAATTACTAATGAATAGTATTATGAAGCAATCAATTTGACCCCTGTTTTTTTACTGTTTTTAAATCTCAGGATTTT
>NZ_NQMR01000128.1 GCF_002276045.1 Pseudoalteromonas sp. NBT06-2
TATATTGAGCGAGAATTGCTGTAAATAGTGTAATCAAAGCGACAGATGCAGATATATAAATTAAAATGAAGTTATTTTCTAATTTTGCGAAGCAGGGATTTTTTCACTTATTTCAGGTGTCACTTTTGAAAATATTAAATAAAATTAAACCCTTAATTCTATTTATTTTATTATTTATACTAGGTGTATCAGTGTCTTGGGCGCACCATCCACAAATAATATTAGCTATTAATCATGCTCCGCCTTATACATTTGTTGATTCTAAGCAGCAAGCTTCAGGGCTTATTTTAGACATTATGCGCCGTATTGAATCTGATTTAGGTTTTGAACTGAAAGTTGTTTCTTGTCCTTTCCCGCGTTGTTTAAAGCTTGCGAAGGAAGGTAAAGTGGATATGTTGGGTGGATTAATTAAAACGGAGGAAAGGAATAAGTACTTAGATTTTATTGAACCAGCCTATATGGAGCTTAACTCTTCATTTGTATTTTATGCTTTAAAGGATAAGGGTTTAATTGTAAATGAGTACAAACAGCTTATGGGTAAGCGTATTGCGGTAAAACGAAAAGCAGCTCACTTTAAGCGGTTTGATAAAGATACGAGCCTTAATAAAGTGATCGTTTCCTCAGAAAAGGTGGCGATGGACATGCTGCTTAAAGGTAGAGTTGATATTGTTATTGCTATTGAAGAAACGGCTGATCATGCGTTAAAATTTTTAAATCAAGCGAGTCATAAATTGCAAAAACTGAATTACAGGCATACAGATAATATTTTAGGTTATGCCGCTTTTTCACGTAAGTACCATAATTTATTTATATTAAACAGAATAAAACAAAAAATGCGATACTTTCAAAAGAATGGTGTATTAACTGCGCTTGTAAAACCTTATAATTTACCGCCAATTGATGAATAACCTGAACTGCTTGATTACAGAGTTGTAATTTTATGTCATCGCTTCATCTTGTGTTCAGTTAATTCTGCTTATTATTGCGTTATAGCTTTAAAAATTCTTTTGGGAAATGAATCATGTTATTGACAAAAACACTTATACCAGTTGTGGCCGCTTCACTTGTCTTAACTGGCTGTGCCTCTACCAATGCCCAAAAAGGTGCGGCGATTGGTGCTATTTCAGGTGCTATATTAGGTAAATCTACCAGTAACCATAAAAATAAACGTGCTGTATTTGGCGCTGCCATTGGTGCTATTGCAGGTGCTGCGATTGGTGATTATATGGATAAGCAAGAACACGCTTTCCGTGATGAATTATCAGGTTCTGGTATTGATGTAGTACGTGAAGGTGATAATTTACGTTTGATTATGCCTTCAAATATTACTTTTGCGACAAGTCAGTCATACATTACGTCTGGCTTTCATGCGACTTTAAATGATGTTGCTAAAGTATTAGTAAAGTTTGATAAAACCTTTTTGAGCATAGAAGGTCATACAGATAGCTCTGGTGCGGCTGATTTTAACCAAAAATTATCTGAGCAACGCGCGACAAGTGTTAAATCATATTTAATGAATCAAAATATTATTGCTGCACGGCTAAATACTATTGGCTATGGTGAAGGCCAACCTGTTGTTGCTAATAATTCGCCTCAAAACAAAGCATTAAATCGACGTGTTGAGATTCAAATAGTACCAAATAAAGCGTAAATATACTGTGTAGCTTTATTAACGCCACTTCACGGCACTTACTAGATTGACCTCTAAAAGTTAGGTCAATCTACATTTCATTCTAAGGTTAAGCTATAATTTCAGCTGCCACTATGGATATTTCTACTAATAAAACGTCACGTGCCATACTTGCTTGTACACATGCACGAGCTGGTGCATAACCTTCATTTACCCAGCTATCCCATACTTCATTCATTTGTGAAAAATCAGTCATGTCTTTAATATAAATTGTTGCAGATAATATATTGTTTCTATCGCTACCAGCTTGTTCAAGTAATGTATCGACTTTATCTAGCATAGTCTGAGTTTGTTCTTTTATGCCTTGTGTTGCATCAGCGCATACTTGGCCACACAAGTATATTGTTCCGTTATGTTTAACAATTCTACTCATGCGTTTTTGAGTTTCAAGGTGTTCAATCATCATTATTATTCTCACTTCAAAGAGGTTAGGTATTGAGACTGAGATATTAACAAACTTATGAATAAATTGAGCTTTTTTAGGATGATCAATTCATCGAATTTAATTCTAAGATATATGAGGTTGAATAAAACACTTGATAAAAAGCACGATCGTGCTATTTTGTGTTGGTTTTAATCAATGGCTTGATCTTTATGGGTAAAGCAAAAAAAACACGACAGCAGATTTTAGAAGTAGCCTTACAAATGGCAACATCAAGAAGCTTAAGCGATTTAACGATTGGCAATTTAGCTGTTGCTGTCGATATGTCTAAATCAGGGTTGTTCTCACATTTTAAATCAAAAGAGAACTTACAGTTGGCTGTTTTGGAATATGCTCATGATTTATTTCGTGAAATAGTGACTATTGGGGTGTTTGAAATCTCATCACCATTAGAGCGATTAACTCAGCTATGTGATAATTGGTTAAATTGGTATCAGTTACAAGCAAAAACCTGTATTTATATTTCAGCATCTGTTGAATTTGATGATCAACCAGGTTTAGTACATGACAAAGTGGCTGATGATTTAGCTAAATGGTTAAATTTTTTAATCGTGACAGTTCAAGCGGCAATTGATGAAAATGAGCTAAAGCCAGAAACCGATGCAAAACAATTTGTTTATGAACTTTATTCTTTGTATTTAGGTAGTCAGAGCATGATTTGGGTAGGTTTTGAGGATAGTTATCATAACCGCTTTAAGGTGGCATTAACATCATTAATAACACGTGAAAGGGGTGAGGTATGAGTAATAAAATTTATTTTTCAGATGAGAGAAAAAGTAAATCGATAAGCTATTATGTGGTCAAAACACTTTCTAATATCGCTTATTTCATAGCGCCTACATTTGCAAAAAAACAAACACAAAAATTGTTATTAACGCCAATGTTAAGTAAAAAACTTAAATTTACTCAAACCGATTTTGAACAACATAAATTAGCTACGCATTACGGCGATTTAAATTTATATCGTGTTGGTCAAGGCCCAAAAGTGGTTTTTACTCATGGTTGGGCAGGCGGCGCGGCGCAGCGCAGTTTTTTCCTTTAATGGAGAAAATAGCAGAGGCTGGTTATGAAGCCATTGCTTTTGATCATTTAGCTCATGGTAATAGTGGCGGTGAATTTTCAAATTTACCATTATTTATTAAAGGTTTAAGTGCAGTATTGAATCATGAAGGTAAAGGTAACTTAGCTTGTATTGTGAGTCATTCAATGGGTACAGTAAGTGCGTTAAATCAAGATAAATCAATTAAACATTTATTGATCGCGCCAACATTTGGTTTTTATCAATCATTTGAGCAACGCATATTATCCACAGGATTAAAATCTCACTTATTTTATAATTTGTTAAGTGATATAGAGCAAGAACATGATTTAATCTTTAATTCGTTACTTCCTGAATCACATTTATCTCAAACAAAACAGGAAATTCACATTGTTCATGACGAAGGGGATAAGTTTGCTCCTTTTTATTTAACTCTGGAGCAAGCCTCTCAGTTTAAACATGTTCAATTAACTGCGACAACAGGCTTAGGGCATGGTCGAGTGATCAATTCAGAACACACATGGCAAGCATTTATGAGTTTAATGAAAGTGGCATAAATTAACACAGCATCTCCAAGAAAGTTTACGTAGTAACCTGAGATTTTGGAGATGCCATTATTCAATAGTCAGTAAGCACTATATAAAACTTGAGATTTCGCTTAGATCTTTTTTAACCAAGGCATGATCTGGCACAGTAGCATCATCAGCAGGATAGCCTGCAATAAGTAACATATAGGCTCTTTCATTATCTGGATTACGCTTACAAATGTTTGTTAAAAAACTCATAGGTTTTGGTGTATGAGTTAATGTAACTAACCCACTATGGTGTAAAGCCTGAATTAAAAACCCTGTTGCGATACCCACGGACTCATGAACATAATAATTTTGATTATTATCTTCAGTACGAACCCCGCCTTTTTTCTGGCTGAAAATTGCAATGAGCCAAGGTGCAGATTCTAAGTAAGGTTTACTAGCATCTGTGCCTAAAGGCTTTAATGCATCTAACCATTCTGCACCAGCACGACCTTCATAAAATGATTTTTCTAAGTTTTCAGCCTCAATGCGTATTTGTTTTTTTATATCAGCACTATGAATTGCTACAAAATGCCAAGGTTGATGGTTAGCACCACTTGGTGCGGTCGCTGCTGCTTTAAGGCAGGTTTCGATGATTTCTTTTGGCACCGCTCTATCTGAAAATGAACGGATTGAATGACGACGTCTTATGTTTTCGTAGTTTTCCGTCGCTTTTTCTAGCATTTCATCATGTGGATATTCGATAAAGTCAGATAATGGAATATTATTATGTTGTTGCATATGCAGCTCTTTTTAGTTGTTTTGTTTGTTATAACTGTCTAATGATTAAAGATCAAGAAAATGATTATGCGCAAACTCAAAAGAGTAACACATCAAATAAGTAGCTCGTCCCTGCTCAAACCGAAGTTGAACAATCTTCATCTGTAGTGCCGTTATCTTCGTAAGCACAAGCATTATCGGTAACTAATAGACCTAATATTCCTGAAAACCCATCCAAAAAAATCTATTGCTAAATATAATACATATCAAAATTTAAGCGATGATAAGTTATCAGAAAAAGAAGCTTATGTTGTTAATAATAATGATGGAGTTAACCAAGCCGTCGTTGCCAAAAGTTTTATGGAACAACAAGTTAAATTTTTTGAAGTGTACGTAAATTCAGGTAAAGAAGAACAGCTCAATTTAATTAACTACTTAGGCTAGTTCTTTATTTTTATTGGTAAAAACCGTAATTTTATGGTTTTTGTTTCAAACTTCGTCATTCTTCAAACCACTTATCACCGTTATTTACCTTTAATCATTTTGTGGTATGTGTATTTAATTTATTTATTTAGCATAGGGACAATTAAATGAAATTACTTACAAATTTATAACAAGCAAAACAAAACTAATAAGTGCTAAGAGAGAGTGATTATGTTAACTATTAATGGATTATCAAAAATATACGATAATGGTGTCAAAGCCTTAGATGATGTTAATTTAGAAATACCAAAAGGTATGTTTGGTTTATTAGGCCCAAATGGTGCTGGTAAATCGTCTTTAATGCGAACCATAGCAACATTACAACAAGCGGATAAAGGCACTATTAATTTTGATGGTATCGATGTTTTTGCCGATCCTCAAGCACTGCGCCAAAGGTTAGGTTATTTACCACAAGATTTTGGTGTTTATCCGCGTATTAGCGCTTATGAATTACTCGATCATATGGCTATTTTAAAAGGAATTAAAAATAAAAGTGAAAGAAAGGAAGCTGTTGAAGGCTTGTTAGCTCATACAAATTTATATCAACATCGTAAAAGTGCGGTAAGTGGCTTTTCTGGTGGTATGCGCCAACGTTTTGGTATTGCACAGGCTCTATTAGGTGACCCTGATTTATTAATTGTTGATGAACCAACCGCAGGTTTAGATCCAGAAGAGCGTAATCGTTTTCATAATTTACTTGTGAGCTTAGGAGAGAAAAAAGCAATAATTTTATCGACTCATATAGTAGAAGATGTGACAGAACTTTGTCCTAATATGGCTGTTTTAGCATCAGGTAAAATTGTACTTCAAGGTAATCCAATAGAGTTAACAGATACATTAAACGGTCAAATTTGGCGTAAAGCGGTAAGCCAAGCCGAAGCGATTGAAATTGAAAAAAATATGCCTGTTATATCAAAACGTTTATTTGCAGGTCAAACAATCGTTCATATCTTAGCGCAGGATGCACCTGAAGGATTTGAAAGTGCACCAGCAAATTTAGAGGATGTTTACTTTTCTACTTTACATTCACATCGTAATACTAACCAAACTAAAGCTGCTTAGGAGCAAATTATGTTAGCTAAAATGTTTATGTTTGAATGGCGCTACTTTGTTCGGCAGCCATCTTTTTATGTCACCAGTTTGATATTTTTCTTGCTTACATTTTTTGCCACTGTGAGTGAAAATGTGCAAATTGGTGGTGGTGGTAACGTATTATATAACGGACCATTTTCTATCGCGCAAACACTATTAATTATGGGCATATTTGCTATGTTTTTAGTGGTGAATTTTGTAGCGAGTACAGCAACACGTAATGATACTAGTCGTATGTCTGAACTACTTTATAGTAAGCCTATTAACCCTTTAAGCTATCAATTAGGTCGATTTTTAGGATCTTTTGCTGTTGTAGCCACCGTATTCTTATTTGTGCCTTTAGGTATTTTGTTCGGTACGCTAATTGGTGGTTTGACTGGTTGGGTTGATCCTGAACGTTTAGGTGCGACAGATTTAACTCACTACATCACGTCTTACTTTTATTTGTCTTTACCTACTTTATTAGTTTTATCTTGTTTCTTTTATGCAGTTGCGATTCGTTTCAGATCTATGATGGCTGTTTATTTATCTGCTGTTGCATTGTTTATTTTATACATCATTGCAGGTCAATTTGCTTCAGAGCCAGAATATCGTACTTTAGCTGCGTTATTAGACCCATTTGCATCAAATACTTTTCGCGAAGTAACACGTTATTGGACTATGTTTAATAAAAATAATGCAGGCATGGAAATGACTGGCATATTATTGCAAAACCGCATGATATGGCTGGTTGTTGCTGCACTTATCATGGTGTTTTTTGGTGGTTTTAGCAGTAAAGTGCGTTTATCTAAAGTTAAAACAGCTAAAAAATCTAAAAAAGAAAAGCAAACTGATTTCAGTAATTTATTAAATAATAATATCCTTTTTAAAAGTGCGGGAATTCAAACGCTAGCACACTTAATTATGCGTACTAAGTTTGAAATAAAACAAGTTATTTTCAGTGCGCCTTTTATGGTTTTAGGTGCATTAACAATCTTTTTATTAGTTGCCCCTTTAGTTGACCCTCAGGGGATGTTTGGCACACCTAATTGGCCTTTAACTCAAGCTATGGTGAGTTTAATTATTAACTCAACAAGTTTATTGATGATGATTATTTTAGCCTATTATAGTGCTGAAATAGTATGGCGTGAACGTAGTTCAGGTATGGGAGATATTGTTGACTCAATGCCTGTTCATAATATCACTTTTTGGTTATCAAAAATGATTGCGATCAGCCTAATTTTAGTTGTGCTATTTATATTTGGTACAGGTGTCACTTTACTGAACCAAATGTTAAATGGTTATAGTAACTTTGAATTATCTCAATATGCGATTCGTTTAGGTTATGTGAATTTAGTACCATGGATCATGGTTGCTGTGATGGCATTCTTTTTACAAGTGATCAGTCCTAATAAGTATATAGGCATGATGTTATTTGTACTTTATATCATCAGTACAATTGTATTAAGTAACTTTGGTTTTAGTCATAACATGTTCCAATTCTCAGGTTCACCACAAGTGCTTTATTCTGATATTAATGGTTATGGTCAATTTTTAACAAGTCATTCTTGGTACATGCTGTATTGGGGTGGGGTTACAATTATATTAGGTGCTTTAGGTTATGCATTATGGCACAGAGGGCCAGCACAACCATTAAAAGTAAGAATCAAAAATGTAGGGTATTATTTAGGTTTACCAGGTAAAGCGGCAATTGCGACAGGACTTGTTATTTCTATCTCTGCAGGTAGTTACATTCACTATAATACGCGAGTATTAAATGAATTTGTGATCCAAGATGATAGAGAAGAATTACAGGCTGAATATGAGAAGAAATATGTGGAATTTATTAATGCTGAAATTCCGACAATTACTAAAACAAAAGCCATCATTGATATTTACCCTGAGCAATTAAAGGTAATTGCGCAAGCAGATATCGTATTAAAAAATACATCAAATAAAGCAATATCTAAATTTTTAGTTTCCAGACCAAGTGCAAATACACAGCAGTGGAATGTTGAAATTACTGGCGGCATTATGGGTGAGCATAATGAAAAATTTAATACTGCTTGGTTTAACTTCGAACCTGCGTTACAACCTGGTGAAGAGCGTAATGGTAAGTTAACAGCTGTTCGTGAAAGACGTGGTTTTTCTGATGGTAATTCTGATGTTAACTTAGTAGAAAATGGTACTTTCTTAAATAACTTTGAGATTTTCCCTAACTTTGGTTATGTGCCAAGTTATCAATTAACTGATCGTCATAAACGTCGTCAACATGAGTTAGAGCCATTAAAACGTGCTAATAAACTTGAAGATAAGGCCTTTTACAATGAGAGTTTCTTCGGTAAAGGTGTTGGTTTTATAGACTTTGAAGCGGTTGTTACCACTTCTGAAGATCAATTCGCAATTGCTCCAGGTTATTTGCAAAGTGAAACAGTTGAAAATGGACGTCGTATTTTTCATTATAAAATGGATGCGCCTATGGTTAATTTTTATTCTGTGATGTCAGCTAAATTAGAGCAGAAAAAAGAGCAATATAAAGGCATAGATATTGAAGTTTATTACCATAAAGCTCATGCAATGAATGTCGATCGTATGATTGAATCTGTACGAGATTCAATAGATTATTTTACTGCTAATTTTGGTGAATATCAGCATAAACAAATGCGTATTATTGAGTTTCCTGGATATCGTACATTTGCACAAAGTTTCGCTAATACGGTACCTTACTCTGAGCAAATTGGTTTCATAACCGACCTGCGTGATCCTGAAAATATAGATCCTGTTTATTATGTGACAGCGCATGAAGTCGCTCACCAATGGTGGGGACATCAAGTAGGTGCTGCTAATGTTCAAGGCAGTGCTATTATTTCTGAAAGCTTATCGCAATATTCTGCATTAATGATAATGGAGAAAAAGTATGGCCCAGAAAAAATTCGTAAATTCTTAAAATATGAATTAGATCGATATTTACGAGGCCGTAGTGTGGAGTTCTTAGAAGAAATGCCATTATTACGCAGTGAGAATCAGCAATATATTCATTATCGTAAAGGCTCTGTTGTAATGATGTCATTGAAAGATCGTTTAGGTGAAACAAGATTAAATGCAGCTTTACAGGCATTCTTAAATAAATTTAAGTATCAAAGTACACCTTATCCAACCACATTAGATTTGATGGCTTTTATAACCCAAAATGCTGACGAACAAGAAAAAGCATTTGTGAGTAACTTGTTTGAACATATTAGTTTATATGATTTAAAAACAACGGATGTAAAAGTAACACAAGTTGAAGGTGAAGAAGACTTATTTGATATTACTTTAACCATAGAAGCTGCGTTAAACCGAGCTGATGGTCAAGGTCAAGAAACGGCAATTGAATTTACTGACTTAGTTGATATAGGTTTATTTAGTGCTGATCCTGAAAATCTGGGTGCTGATGATTTTGTTATGTATTTACAAAAGCATCAAATTAAAACGGGTACTAATGAAATTAAGCTACAAGTTAAAGGTAAACCTAAGTTTGCGGGTGTTGACCCATTTGTAAAATTGGTTGATAAAGACGGTGCAGATAATATTTATCGTTTATAACATTAAGAAGCAGGCCTCTAAAATCACTTTGGAGGTTATTTCTGGGTGTTTAAACTATTTCCGTTAATAAAATAGTCATTCAGCGGGGGTTCAAAGCGCTTTAGGCAAGACATTGGTTACAGACAATGGTTATTCCCTTATCAAAATCAATAACGCAGTATAAAGCGATTTAAAACCTGCCTAAAAGGAGCTTTTGAGAATTGATACTTCGTTATTATGCCTGTTCTAAAAGGAACAACCATGAATTCACTGACATGTCTTGAATTGTAAAACCTCATAAGCTCTGAATGGTCACTTAATGATCGGAATTGGTATTACTGTAAATACCAATTTTATAAGGATGCGATCACGCTAAATGATCATCAATTTAATTGAATTGGTATAATTTTGTTACGGATACGTAAATAGGAATTGTTTATTTGTGCAATCGTTGCATTTTTTTACATTGGAGGCTTTATTTCTTATGAGCCCTTTGCTAAAGTGCGCGCCGTCTTCATGTATGAAGACATCCTGTTGATGATGCATTCTTAGGAATGCACCGTATTAATAGCTTCTCCCCAGATTGCTATACCCGGCTTACTAGATAAGCCGGTCTTTTTTTACTACTATTTTTAGTTCTCTTCTAAAATTTTTTTTCTACTGGCTTTTCATGAATAATTTCACCTAAGTACCAGTTATCAAGTTTTTTAGCAAGCTCAGGTAATCCCGTGCCTTTTAATGAAGAAAAAGCATGCACTGTAATATCAGCATTTAAGCTTGAAAGCTCTCTTCTGACTCTTAAAACTTCACTTTTACGTGGACCTTGCTTTAATTTATCGCATTTAGTTAATAAAGCTAAAATAGGAATTTCGCTATCTACTGCCCAAGTAATTAAATCCATATC
Source organism: Pseudoalteromonas sp. NBT06-2 (assembly GCF_002276045.1). Taxonomy (GTDB): domain Bacteria; phylum Pseudomonadota; class Gammaproteobacteria; order Enterobacterales; family Alteromonadaceae; genus Pseudoalteromonas. Next base: position 10,486 of record NZ_NQMR01000128.1, read on the forward strand.
TAATTCTTTTAACGGATGACGAATATCCATTAAAATAACAATACCTTTTAAGCTATCTCTATTTTGTAAATATTGGCCTAAAGATTTTTGCCATTTTTTCTTCATTTCAATAGGAACTTTGGCATAACCATAACCAGGTAAATCGATTAATCTTTTATTATCAGTTAATTCAAAAGAGTTAATTAACTGAGTACGACCTGGTGTTTTACTTGTTCTAGCAAGTTTTTGATCAGTTAATGTATTTAATGCGCTTGATTTACCAGCATTTGAACGTCCAGCAAAAGCAACTTCAATACCTGTATCAGGTGGGAGTTTAGAAAGATCTGGGGCGCTGGTGGTAAAACTGGCTGCGCTGTATTTTATACGAGATTTAAGCACTGAGGCTCCTTTATGACACAAGGTTAAGCTAATATCGGTATTTTATACCAAGATGGCACTAATGTTGAGTTTAGTTATCATTTATCTATTTTTATTATCTTTTTAGTGATTTTACAGGGGTAAAAACTGTCAGAATGCATAATATGGTGTAGAATAGTTAACTTATTATAGGTGGCTTTATAGTCACATTGTAGTTTACAGGGTCGAAAACAGAGAATTCAGCATGAAAAAAATAGCTCTATCTTTAACTATGTTGTTTGGTGCATTGGCTGCAAACAACGCAACAGCATTTGACGGCGATGCAACTGCTGGTAAGGCGAAGTCTGCAGTGTGCGCCGCATGTCACGGCGCTGATGGTAATGCACCAGTTAATATTTATCCCAAATTAGCCGGTCAAAGCGCAGAATATTTATATAAACAACTTAAAGATTTAAAGTTGGGTATGACTTCTGGCGGTAGCGAAGGTCGTATGGATCCAGTAATGAGTGGCATGACGATGGCACTTAGTGATCAAGATATGAAAGACTTATCTGCATACTTTGCATCACTTAATATGAGTGAAGGCACTACACCTGAAGATGTTGTAGAAGTTGGCACTAAATTATATAAAGCAGGCGATGCAGAACGAGGTATTCCTGCATGTTCAGCATGTCATGGTCCAAGAGGTAACGGTACTTCACTAGCTGGATTCCCTAAAATATCTTTTCAGCACCCTGAGTACATTAAAGGACAGCTTGAAAAATTCCGTAGTGGCGCTCGTAATAACGACCAAAATGGCATGATGGTCGATATCGCGAAAAAATTAACTGATAAAGATATTGAAACTTTATCAAAATATTTAGGTGGCCTTCATTAGGCACTCGTACTAAAATATTAAAAAAAGCAGCTTAGGCTGCTTTTTTGATGTCTATTTTTTATTTTTTTGATGGATTGTTGATAAATTAAACATAAATTGAAATTTTTTAATAATTTACCGTAAGAAATATCTCACATTACTTGTGAGTTAATGACTAGTTAAACGTGTAAGTTAAGTGCTGTTAAAAAATTTTATTTTAATTAAGTCTATGTTATTTAAAGTTATAGATGTAATAATTTTAAATGAAATAATTAAATTAGTATAAAACAGTTGTAAAATAATTATTAACAAGTAAATTAATCCCTGTCGCAAAAGTATAATAAAACAATATGGAAGCAAGTTGATACGGAAAGTTAAGCGATAAATTTAGTGCGTTATGAGGAAAATCTGAATAAATAAATCCACTAAGAGATTAAAGTTCAGAGTAAGGACTAAAAATAATAGAGTCAGGATGGCCGATAAATAATAATAATAAACTCATGGAAGTTTTATAATAAAAACAATATGGATAGTGAATAAAAATAAGACTGAAGATGTATATCTAAAGGTCGAAGGGAGAAGTGTCCAGGTTAAACAGACACTCTAATTAATAGGCAGTAGAGTAATCTACTGCCTTTTTGTTTTAACTTAATCAAATACCTATTAAAAAATAACCTTCTAATTGTAAGCACTAAAAAAATAAAATCCCATGTTCTAAAACGAAACTTGCAAAGTGACACCTTTAAATTGAGACTAAATATATCATTGAGGTATTCAATTTAATGGCTATTACGTGATTTTGATGAAAAAGCCTGCGATTTAAGATAAAATAAGATTAATTTAGATTAGACTGTCGATAGAGAAATGAGTAGAGAAAAAAAGTCACGAAAAGGACCAAGTCAAAGCACTGGTAAAATGCGTTTAAGTAAAGAAAAGTTGCAAGAAGAAAGAGCGCTTAAAAATTATCGTCCTAAAAAGCAAAATGGTAATAAAGCCGGTACTCGTAATGCGATTGACGAAAATGCCAATAGCAATACTACCAATCAAAATATTAAGAAACCAAAAGGGATGGGTAGTAAAAAACCTATCGATTTAACTCCTGATAATAAGCCTACTGTTGTAAGCAAAGTTAAGCCAGATATGAATCGTGATTTAAAACCTACTGCAGAACTTAAAAAAGCGCCTGTTGTATCACTTTCTCCTGAGCAAGAATTAGAACACTTAGAAAATGATCAAAAGTTGTTAGATTTAATTGACCGCCATGAAGCTGGTGAATTGCTAACGGGTAAAGATGCTAAATACTTTAATACTAAAGTCGAACGTCATCAGGTTTTATGTGAACTACTTGGCTTAAATAATGAAGAAGATGAATTTGATGCGCCTGAAGAAAGCAAGATAGATCAGTATTTATCAAATGATTTAGCCAGTGAATGGTTAGATGAGGAAGACTAGTGAGCAGCTTTTGGATCATTACTTTTATTATTGGCGCATTGATTGTTGCTAGTTTAGCATTTTATGCTGGTACTTTGCTCAGACAATTAAAACAGCAAAATAAAAATGTAGCGGCTAATAATGCAAAGTGGCAAGAGCAGCGAAAGAAAAAAAATATAAAGCTTGCAGATAGTATTAATTTAATTGCAAAAGCGATGAAAGAAAAGCAGTGTGAATATTCTGAAGGCTGTTTAAGAGTATGGGTATTAATGTCTCAATATAGGTTCGATTCAGATGAAAATATTGAACAACAATACCCTGCTATTTTGAAGATGTATGATGTAGTCAAAGAAATGCCAACACATGATGCTCGTAAAAAATACTCGAAGAAAGAAATCTTTAAAATGGATTCAGCACGCTGGAAAGCTGAGAAAGATCTCGAGGATGAGATACAAAAAGATCTTGATAAAATAGTACTGGAATTTAAAGCTGATCCAAACGCTAAAACAATCTCTGTATAAGTCAATTTTAGCTTTTAAAAACCCCTGATATATTTTGGGGTTTTTTATTTAACTCAAGTGATATATGTTTCAGATCAAATCGTCTTCATATCATTAAAGTATAATTTAACGACAAGCTAATTAAGAGATCAGCGTCGTGAAAAACTTAATAGAATGGGATAATTCCCTTATAAAAAAATATAATATTTCAGGCCCGAGATATACATCGTATCCAACTGCATTGTCACTTAAGGATGGTTACACCGAGTCTGAAGTGGTTAAAGCCGTTAAGACAACGGGTAATAATAAATTATCTCTTTATATACATATCCCATTTTGTAAGCAGCTTTGTTATTACTGTGGCTGTAATAAAATTATTACTCGTCATCAGCATAAAGCCGATCTATATCTAGATTATTTAGAAAAAGAAGCTGCATATCAATCACAGTTATACCAAGTTTACACAGTAGAACAAATGCATTTAGGTGGTGGTACGCCTACGTTTTTAACTGTTGAGCAAATGACTCGCTTAATTGGGATTTTGAATAAAAACTTTAATTTTGAACCTGATGCCGAAAAAGGCATTGAAATAGATCCGCGTTCATTAGCGGATGGCATGTTACAGCAATTAAGAGTATTGGGTTTTAATCGCGTATCTTTTGGTATTCAAGACTTTAATGATGAAGTACAAAAAACAGTTAACCGTGAACAATGCGCTAATAATGTAGCTGATTTAGTGCTAGAAGCGAGAGAGTTAGGCTATAAGTCAGTGAATACAGATATGATTTATGGCTTACCTCTGCAAACTGAAGCAAGTTTTTCCCAAACAATAGATCGCTTAATTACTTTGTCTCCAGATCGTGTTTCTGTATTTAACTATGCACATATTCCAGATTTATTTGCGGCACAACGTAAAATAAAAGATCAGCAATTACCAACAGCTGCACAAAAGCTGAAAATGTTCAAAAATACTATCAAGCAAATGAATGATGCGGGTTATATATTAATTGGTATGGATCATTTTGCTAAAAAAGATGATTCTTTAGCAATTGCTCAGAAAAATGGTATTTTGCATCGTAATTTTCAAGGTTATACCACACATGGTGAGTGTGATTTATTAGGTTTAGGTGTTTCAAGTATCTCTCAAGTTGGTCGTAGTATTTTTCAAAATCCAAAAGATGTTAAAGAATATTATAAAGCGGTAGCTTTAGGAGCTGTGCCTGTATGTAAAGGTTTAACTTTGACACAAGACGATGTAATTAGAGCGGCTGTAATACGCCAAATTATTTGTCATTTTGAGCTTGATATGAATTCGGTAAATAAAGAGTTTAATATTGATTTTAAAAACTATTTTAAAGATTCATTAAACTCACTATCAGGTTTAGTTGCGGATGAAATGCTTGAGATCAAAGATCATCATATTCAAGTGAAGTCAAAAGGTTTGTTATTTATTCGTATTATTTGCATGAGTTTTGATGCACATTTGAAAGGTCAGGCAAAATTACAAAGATTTTCAAGAGTCATTTAACCTCATTAATAAATAGAGCTCGAAAAGTTACTCCTCTAACTTGTGTGTTTAATTCACTTGCAGTAGGTTAGCGATCTCTAAAACCAAGTTGAGGTTGTTTAAACTTTAAAGCTTTTAATAAACAAAAAATGCCGTTCATTTAGCAATGAGCGGCATTTTAATTTTAATCAATGACTGTTTAAGTTATTGGCCTTTAGTCATAAAATCGATAGCTGCTTTAAGCTCATCATCAGAACAATCCATACATGTTCCTTTTGGTGGCATTGAGTTAAAACCATTGATCGCATGGTTTAGTAGTACGTCAAAACCTTTTGCTACGCGAGGTTCCCAATCTGCAGTTGTTTTTGGTGCGCCCATAGCGCCAGTGCCATGACAACCAAAACATGTGTTTTGAAAAACTTGTTGGCCGCTACGAGGACCTGTAGGTACAACTACTGCTGGTACAGCACCTGCTAAATAAACGCCACCGATTGGAGCAAGACGTTTTTTAATTACTTCGTCAGTCATCTCAGTATTGTTTTGTGCGTTAACTGATGCTACTAATAGGATAAGTAGCGCCGTTGATAGTTTTTTCATGTTACCTTGCTCGTTATGAATTGATGACGGAATATTAAGCTGATTATACCGTTAGCGATAAATATATAAAATAGTTAACAAGAGTTTATTTTAGTCTCTTACTATAACTTTGCTAATTAATTACTTCCACTAACTTATTGATGGTATTTTCTATAGAAGCATTAGCCTCAATAATCGATCCCGCAAGCATATATGCAGGTGTACTGATCACATTGGCTGTTTCATCATAAACAAAGTCATGCACAGCACAGTTAATATGTTTAGCACCTAACTTGTTTATTTGCTCTGCAGTATCTGCATCAGAGCCTATGGTTGCTAATGTGCCTGTAGGGTAAACGTGGCCTATGATGGCTGGGGCGATGCAAATATAAGCGGCTGGTTTGTTTAGCTCTGAAAATTGCATACAGGCATTTTTAACATCACTATTGATAATTGAATCAGCACCATTAATAGCAAAGTCACATAAATTTTTAGCCGCACCAAACCCGCCAGGTAAAACTAATGCATCAAATTCTTTTGCATGTAATTCTTTTACATCTTTAATTTCGCCACGCGCAATACGCGCCGATTCAACTAATACGTTACGATTTGATTGCTCATCAACCTCACCTGTAAAATGGTTGACCACATGAAGTTGTTCTATATTAGGTGCAAAGCATTGATACTGTGCGCCTAGTTTTTCTATATGAAGTAGTGTTAATACGGCTTCGTGTATTTCAGAACCATCAAAAACGCCACAACCACTTAGAATAACTGCTATTTTTTTCATTTAATTCTCGTTTAGTTTAATTACTTAATGTTCAATTTATAAAAAATATTTAAAAGGATCTCTATGATCTTAGATCCTTTATGGTAGTATACCGCCTCTATAAAATTTTTTGAGATTAGTTTTAATACAATTTGTCATTAAAAATTCATTAAAAAATAAACTTTCCACATGAAATTTAAATTAAAGATAATAATAATCAATCTGCCTTCAATTGCATAAAGTCTTATAAATCAATTACCTAAATGCAATTTTGTTGATTTACATACTATTTTTGTTTTTTTTGTATCTTTTTTATCTACATAGTTATACACAACTTGTTAATTATTAGTTTAATAAGTTTGTGATATCGCATCTTGAAGTTATTTGGGTATAATCCATCAATAACAACGGCATAATTATTATTAGGATCCATATCAATGGCTCAGATCCCAGACAATCCGCTTATTTTAGTTGACGGCTCTTCTTATCTTTTTCGGGCATATCACTCACCACCGCATTTTGTTAACTCTAAAGGTGAACCTACAGGTGCCATTTATGGCGTAGTCAATATGCTAAAAAGTTTGAGTAAACAGTTTGATCCAAGTCATGTTGCTGTGATCTTTGATGCTAAAGGCAAAACTTTTCGTAATGATATGTATTCGGACTATAAAGCAAACCGTCCGTCTATGCCGGACGATTTACGTTGCCAAATTGAACCTCTTCATAAAATAATAAAAGCAATGGGTTTTCCGTTAATCAGCATAGTTGGTGTAGAAGCTGACGATGTTATTGGTACTTTTGCACGCATTGCTACAGAACATAAACGTGATGTTTTAATTTCAACGGGTGATAAAGATATGGCTCAATTGGTTAATGAGCATGTGACCTTAATAAATACCATGACAGACGAAGTATTAGATTCAGATGGTGTGGTTGAAAAGTTTGGTGTGGCACCGGATCGTATTATTGATTACCTTTCATTAATGGGTGATAAAGTTGATAATATTCCTGGAGTTGAAGGTTGTGGACCAAAAACGGCGGTTAAATGGATTGAGAAATACGACACGTTAGCTGGTGTAATAGATAACGCTAAGTTGATCAAAGGTAAAATAGGTGAAAAGCTAGCAGCTGCGATCCCACATTTACCACTGAGTTATGAATTAGCAACCATTAAACTTGATGTTGAATTAGATAGAGATCTTGAAAACTTAAAAATTGTTGATCCAGATAAAGATCTGTTACTCCAATATTATGCCGAATTTGAATTTAGACGTTGGATAACGCAATTATTAAAAAGTAAGCCTGCTAAAGCAAAAGCTAAAAAACCAGCTAAAACAGAATCACTAGAAGAAAGTGAAGAAAACCCAGTAGAAACAATTGTTGTAGACGCAAACTATACAACTATCTTAACTGAAGAAGCGTTAGATATTTGGGTTGAAAAGCTTAATACTAGTGAGTTATTTTCATTTGATACTGAAACCACTAGTTTAGATTACATGCAAGCTGATTTAGTGGGGATGAGCTTTGCAGTTAAAGCTGGCGAAGCTGCTTATTTACCACTTGCACATGATTATTTAGATGCACCGGATCAATTAGATAAAGACTTGGTATTTAAAAAAATAGGACCAATTTTAGCTGATGAAACTAAAGCGAAAGTAGGCCAAAATCTTAAATACGATAAGAGCGTATTAGCGCGTGCAGGTTATGAGTTAAATGGTATTGCGTTTGATACTATGTTGGAGTCTTACACATTAAATAGTGTGGCAACGAAACATAATATGGATGCGTTAGCATTAAAGTTTTTGAATCATACTAATATATCTTTTGAAGAGATTGCTGGTAAAGGAAAAAAGCAACTGACTTTTAATCAAATATCACTTGAAGAAGCAGCACCTTATGCGGCAGAAGATGCAGATATTACGCTACGTTTACATCAAGAGATTTGGCCTCAACTTGATAAAGACGCTAAGCTGAAAAGTGTATTCTCAGATATAGAGCTCCCTTTATTAAGTGTGCTATCTGATATTGAAAGAACAGGTGTTAAAATAGATAGCCAAATGCTAACAGCACAAAGTCAACAGTTAGGTGAGCGATTGATTGAGCTTGAAAAAGAAGCCCATGAATTAGCTGAAGAACCGTTTAACTTAAGCTCTCCGAAGCAGTTACAAGCAATTTTATTTGAAAAAATGTCATTGCCTGTTATTAAAAAAACACCTAAAGGTGCACCATCAACCGCTGAGGAAGTATTAAAAGAGTTAGCATTAACTTACCCTTTACCAAAGATAATAATGCAATACCGTGGTTTATCTAAGTTGAAATCAACGTATACAGATAAATTACCGAAAATGGTAAATGAAACATCAGGTCGAGTGCATACATCTTACCATCAAGCGGTTACCGCGACTGGGCGTTTAAGTTCGAGCGATCCTAATTTACAAAATATCCCAATTAGAACGGAAGAAGGTCGTCGTATTCGTCAGGCGTTTATTGCTGATGAAGGCCATAAAATAATGGCTGCGGATTATAGCCAAATAGAATTACGGATCATGGCGCATTTATCACAAGATAAAGGTCTATTATCAGCCTTTGCTAATGGCCTAGATGTGCACAGTGCAACGGCATCAGAAGTCTTTTCTGTACCGCTTGATGAAGTTACAACCGATATGCGTCGTAAAGCAAAAGCGGTTAACTTTGGTTTGATTTATGGTATGTCAGCATTTGGTTTAGCTAATCAGTTAGATATTCCGCGTTCTGAAGCACAACATTATATGGATACTTACTTTGAACGTTTCCCTGGTGTATTAACTTATATGGAAACCACACGAGAGAAAGCAACAGATCAAGGGTATGTTGAAACTTTGTTTGGTAGACGTTTATATTTACCAGATATTACACGTAATGGTCCTCGTAAAAAAGCAGCTGAGCGTGCCGCTATCAACGCACCTATGCAGGGAACTGCAGCAGATATCATTAAAAAAGCGATGCTAATTGTGCAACAGTGGGTTAAACAGCAACCGAAAAATACAATTAAAATGTTAATGCAAGTTCACGATGAATTAGTCTTCGAAATTAAAGAAGATTGTTTAGAAAGTTACACGACAAAAATTTGTGAACTTATGTCGCAAGCTGCACAACTTGATGTGCCATTAATTGCAGATTCTGATTCGGGTGATAACTGGGATCAAGCACATTAAAAAATAATTAAATATTTTCGAAAATAGGAAAAGGTTATACAGCAATAAGTAGAACCTTTTTTATTGTAGTTGATAATTTAAGTTCGATAAATGACAAGAAGATCTGTGAGATCCTCTGAACTAATGAAAAAAATATTGAGTATGATTTTTTGAGGTTAATCAAATCTGACCATCACATCTACCATGAAGCATAAATTAAAATAAATTCAAGCCAGGGATAGCTGCCTCTTCAGGATATAAACAATGATGTAAATAAATAGCAAGGCCTGCATCACCTGTCCATAATGTGTATCTACCTTGTCTATAATATAAGCGATCTTTTTGGCATTGCTCAACAGCATGGATTGCAAACTTTCTAGCCCTATCAAGCCAAAGTGAGTTACCTGACCTTTTGTATAAATACAAAAAGGCATAACCATTACCTGATGTACCATGACAAATGTTAGAGCCTTTTACTAGCGGACCAGCTTGCCACACTAATTCCCCTGTACTTTCCAATAATTCATCAAGTAGTTTAGAGTTTTTAGAATTATTTTTAGGTGTCAATGCCATTGCAGTAACAATACCTGCGGCACCATGGCACCACTGTATAAGTAGTTTATCAATATTTGGTTTAGTACATAAAATCCAATTAGTTAAATTAGCTTCTCTTTTTACTGAAAGATTGAGTGTAGAAATAGTTCGGTTGATAATGACTTCACTATAACTACTTGGTAATAAATCAACACCTTGTAGTAGAATGCTTGCGTTGCCAGTTATACCGTGACAGGCTCCATAATAATGTCTTTTTGGACCGAAAACTTGACTTTGCCAATGCCACTCTCCAGTTTCAGCATCTTTTTTCCAGTTATCCATTAATGACTTTGCACCTTTAATATATACATTTTTCCAGCAGATATCACCCGTTTTACGATACAGGGCTAACGCAGCATGCATCATTCTGCTTTGCCCTGATGTTATTTCATACAGAGGAAGATCTACGGTTTTTTCCATACATTCCAAAAGATATTGAGATACTTGTTTATTATCTGGTTCTGCCAATAATCGAGGCACCAAAATTCCTATTTCACCGATTTGCAAACCAGGCTCAACGGATACATCAGGAGATTTTTTAAAGGATGAGTGAACGACTTCTAGTAAATGTGATAAATCACGTAATTTATAACCGTAGCTTCTTAAAATTTGTAAACTATGAATGGTTCCTGCAGCCCCTGCATAAGCAGACCATTTAGGACCCACTCTAGAGTAACTTTCAGCGTCAAGTGGATGTGTGGGCCAAGATGCATTAGGTAACAATGACAACTCAATGTCATCAATAATTGATATTATCGCTTTTTCAAGAATATTATTATTCCATAATGTTGTGGTGAGCGATTCATGACGTTCTGTATCAAATAACATTGGATATAATACTCTCTAAACTATAACTTACTGTATTTTAATAGAGTTATAGTATATTTATAATATTGTCTAATCAAAGAATTTAATGCGATAATGCACGATAAAGGTATATAGAAAACATTTATTTGGCAATTCATAATACCTTAGTTTTAGAATTTTTGAGCCTAAAACGGTCAACACTTTTATTACTGTTTTCTATCGCACGCTTTGTCTGCTGCAAAAAAATAAAGTCTGTATAGTCAATAATATACGAATATATATACGGAAATAACAGTCGCATATAAATCACAAAGCGTGCAAGCCAATGTTATATTTGTAACACCGTCTCTGATAAGGAAATTAGTTTGAAACTACGAATTACCTCAATAACCCTATTATTCCTATTTACTGGTTATACCATATTTACGATGTCAATTGCTCAACAGTCATTGTTAAGTTTTGGCTACCAGTTAATTTCTAGTCCTGATACAGCTCAGGTTGTCTTTGATCTATATATTATGGCATTCCTAGCTATGGTTTGGATGTACGATGATTGTAAAAATTTAGGTAAATCAAATATGTATTTTTTACCATTTATGTTGCTAACTTTGGTGTTTGTTTCAATTGGGCCGTTACTTTATTTAGTTTTAAAGCCAAGTGCGGAGCTATCAAAAATATAACAAGGATAGGTGCCCCGCAGTCGACACCTTATTTGAGTATTGAACAAGCCCGATCATAAGTCTTATAGCTTATTTATAGTAAATAGTGGTGATCGTATTTTTTTATTTGCAAGCAAGAAAATGAGAGCAAAAAAACTAGACATACTTTTCTTACTATAAGATATGCACTTATTAATGACCATCGTCATCTATAAATGGCTCAAGTCACTTTTTTGATAATACTTTGACTACTATGTTTAAATAAGGAATAACTTAAACACGGTTTATGTATGCTGCGGCTTCTTAGAATTGAGTATGAAAATGCCTTTTACCATGTTAAAAAATTTTATAAAAAATTTAATTGGTAATGAATATACCCAAACCACTTCAAGATGCAGGATTCAGTTGGAAGTAGAAATACTTTAGGCTAGGCATTGATTGAAGAACATGGTTATTCCCTTTTCAAAATCAATAACGCTGCATAAAGTATTTATAAACCAACCTTACAGGGACTTCTGAGCAAATCATGCTCGTTGTTCCATCTTTTTTTAAGGGAGTAACCATTAATGCAAAGATGCGCCTAGATCATGAATTGCTCAGCAGTCCTGAACCTCACATCTTGAAGTGGCTTGGGTGTAGTATTATGAAACAATCGATTTTACCCTTGTTCTTCCATCATCAGTAACTTGCCTGAATTGGGCTACATCAGTAGCAAACAAGCCAGTAGCTTAGTGGAAGTTACACCAATGAATCGAGAAAGTGGCCGCTATAAAGGTGTACGAAAAATACAAGGAGGAAGACATCAAAGTTAGAACAGTTTTATATATGGCTATGATGTCTGCAATACAATCTAATCCAGTTTTTAAAGCGTATTATCAAAAGTTAGTCGCTGCTGATAAACCTAAAAAAGTAGCGATTATTGCCTGTATTAAAAATATGGTTGTGATCTTAACTTCAATGTTTAGAGATGGAGTTTTATGGGAAGCCCCAAAAGTTTAAAATTAACTATTGACGCCATAGTCTCTTGTTAGCACCTAAACTCAAGTATGCTAGCAATCCTATCTTGTGTTTCTTGGCTGAACATTTGAAATTGATCCTCAGAAAAAACACCATAATTTTTCAAAGAAACTAGTTTTAGTAATATGTTATTACGAGTTGGATTATTAAACATCTCAGCAATCTTTGCATCTTCAGCTTGAATTAAGTTATACAGATGGAGGTATGATTTATGTTCTGTCCCCTCTCTGTTTTTAGCTATTTCCTCAATTTTAACAAATATAAGTTCACAAGCTTTCGCTGTCAAATCGTTTTGAAGTTTTCGAAATATCTTCCAATCTTTTTCAGGTACCGATGACATACTAGATCCTCATTGAATGTTAATGATTCTGTAGAATTTATCTTTTAGAAAAAATAGACTCAAAAAATATTAAAAATTAAGCTTCAAAACGCATTGCTACGTGAATTCTGAGGCAATATTCTACTAAAACATTACTTTTACGGACGCACAGCACATAAATTTCATTCGTCAATTGTCACTTTTGATAAATTCTACAGCCTCAACGCCCGCCTTAACAGGCGGAAAATAAGCAGGCTAAAATTAGCGACGAAGGAGCGCAAGCCAAGGTTTTTTCGTCCTTTTAAGTAACTTGTGTACACCCGCATGGGCATTGACTTATGAGGTGAAAGTCCTCTGTAGGAAGAACGCCGTTTAATAACTTATTGTTATTAAACGCTAACTACTAGCGAATGGCAAGGGCTAAATCGTGAGGAATGGTCTGAAGGAAGCCGCTAGCAAATCTGCGAGCTGATGAACAAAAACATCATATGAGGCGTAGGCTGGAGGCGAGTTGGCACAAGACAACGAAGCCAAGTGATCTAACGGCCACCGTAAATGATGCAGCAGTGCAGAGAAGGTCTTTGTGCTTATCCGGGGAGATCTGCTTAACATGCTATTGATAAAACAACCAGTGAGGCAACTAGTCGATCAAACCTTGGCGATCAATTTAGTTATCGAATTGATTGAGC
>NZ_NQMR01000129.1 GCF_002276045.1 Pseudoalteromonas sp. NBT06-2
TTAATTAATCATGTTTCATTTATCGGCGCGGAAAGCAGGTTTTAAGTAAATCACATGGAATAAAACTCGGTGCTCTTTCACCTTTATCAAGCATTAAAACAACCTGCCCTTTAAAGCCAATCCCTAATAACCAGCTTGCTAAATCAATATCTTCAAAATCGGAAAAAGACAAAATAAATAAGTTAAATAAATGATCCGATTCACTCAATTTCTGTTGTGCCTCTTCTATCGACTTACTAACTTCGATATGCCCAGCCCATAAATATTGAATACATTTATGTGCTGTGGACCGACTTTTATCGTCACTATCTAATAAAATGATACTTTGGATTTGTGAAGTTAATTCCATCTAACTTTACCTTTAATTTTTGATACACCTCTTTTATACGTAGCATAAATTAAATTATTTTCCAGTTTATAACCTTTTATTTATGAGTAATGCCAGAACTTCTATTTGAAATTCAGAAAAGACTTTTATATCATTTTTCTCTAGCAGCTGGGCTGTTAACCCCATACCTGATATTTTATTTCCTTGATGAGAGCCATCATAAATTTCATTTCGACCACAAGAGGGACTGCCTTCTTTCAATAGTGCAAATTTCACATTATTCTTTAAACATAAAGATAAAGCTTTTTGTGCTCCTAGATCAAAAGCTTCTGTAACATCAATTGAATTAGCTGTTAATACTTTTCCATCATGGCTTATCTCAGCAGCCGGTCTAGGAATAGGCAAACCACCAGCGACTTCAGGGCAAAATGAAATGATGCGATCTTGTGATTGCCACTTCTGTAGTATTTGATGTGAAACAGGTTTGCTTTTGCCATCGTAACGAACAGGCTCTCCTAATAAACAGCTAGAGACCAAAATTCTCATTATCACTTTTCCTTTAACCCCGCTAATACGGGGCTTATTCTTTTCTTTTTTATTACTTTACTTTTTAGCTAAGTAACTAATTAGGTCATTCATAGTTTCAGCTGAACTAACTCCTGATTTCTTACCTAATAGCAACTTATATTTACCATTAACAATAAAAGTAGGTACGCTATTTAAGCCTCCTTTATTTTTAAAATAATCTTGGTCTTTTTTCATTTTTGAAGTCATAGTACGAACTGAAAAACTTTTATATAACTTATCAAATTTAGCGCCATCAACACCTTGTACTACAAAAATATCTTTTATGTCTGCTACACTATTAAATTTATTACGCTTACCATGATAGTGATTAAATAAAGCACCTACAATTTTATCTTTTTGCGGCAAAGTACTAGCAGCAGCGAGAGCTTGTGATAACATTTGTTGGTTTTCTTTAGTGCGCCCTCCCATAAAATCTACATGGCTTTTTTTGAATTTAATGTTTTTATCTAACATCGGTTTTAAATCAGCAAGTAAACCTTCAAAGTTATTACATGCTGGGCAATAAAAAGAGAAAAATTCTTTAACTTCAGGTTTTATAGAGGCACGATCAGATACAACTTCATAATGTACTCCCTCTTTATATTGAGCAAGACCTGCGGCATTAGCCATTAATGGCAAGAATAAAGATACTAAAGCAGCTTTAATTATTGTTTTCATTTATTACTCCAAAATCTAAAAAAATTACTTCTATTTATTTAATAAAAATGCGATCAAAGAATCTAATTCAGCTTGGCTTCTAAGCTTATTCACATTAATTTTATATTTACCATTTACAATAAATGTTGGTACACCTGTAAGCGCCCCTGCTTTTGAATATTTATTTTGTGCTTCAACCATTTCCTTTTCACCAAGAATAACCGACATGCTTGATAATAAAGAATCAAATTCCTCTTTAGATACACCGTTTAAAGCCAATAAGTTACTCACTTCTTTCATATTAGAAAAAGTTGCTTTCTGACGATGAATATAATTAAAAAGAGCATCTGATACTTGATGCTCTTTTGCTTGTTGTTTCGCAATTAAATACGCATAAGATAAATTACTTTGTTCTGCTGTTGACTTTCCAGGTAAGAAATTTACGTGGCTTTTTATAAATGGTACGCCTGCTGGTAAGCTTTTTTCTATGCTTTTTGCAATTGGTTCCATTTTATAGCAATGGCCGCAAAAGTATGAAAAGAACTCTATTACTTGCGGTTTTGAAGTTTTTTCGGTTTGTAATTCGGTGTATTGTTCACCATTTTGAAACTGTGATGCAAAAGCCATTACAGGCATGCATAAAATCAATAAACCAAGTTTTAGTTTTTTTATCATCATTTTCTCTTTCTCTAAAAATTAGGTAACAAAGTTAGCGGTGGCTCTTGTAGTGCGGATAATTGCTCTTTAAGTGCTAAAATTTGTTGCTCCCAGTATTTGTCTTCAGCAAACCATGAAAAGTTCCTTGGAAATGCAGGATCTTGCCAACGTTTAGCCAACCAACCCATATAATGTATCATGCGCATAGCTCTTAATGGTTCAATCAAAACCAATTCATTATGATCAAATTCACAGAATTCTTCGTAAGCGCTAATCATAGTATCCAATTGTAATACTTGATCTTGCCTGTCACCGCTTAACATCATCCATAAATCTTGTATAGCAGGACCCATTCTACTGTCATCTAAATCAACAAGCATTAATCCTTTTTGCGTCATCAGAATATTGCCTGCATGACAGTCACCATGCAAGCGAATTACGTTAGTTGCATTGTATATTTGGTTAACGAGCTCAATTACTTGATCTAATATCGTCATAAAAGCGGTTGCTAGCGAACGTGATATTAAACCACTATCTAATAAGTGCTGTTTTGCATCAAATAAATATTCTTGCGTATTTATTTCACGTCGGTAGCTAAAAGGTTTTGCCTTTGCCGTTTGATGTAGTCGACCGATGAATCGCCCTAAAATTTCTAATTGGTTTAAGTTATCTACTTCAAAAATACGACCGCCTACACTTGGAAATAATGTAAATAGATAACCTTTATATTCAAATAAACTTTTTCCATCACGCTTTATGGGTGCAACTACTGGTACTTCAGCATCAGCTAATTCAAATGTAAAGCCATGCTCTTCTTGAATTTCATCACAGCTCCACCTTTGAGGGCGATAAAACTTTACAACATACCTTAAGCCATCATCTGCTTTAAATTGATATACACGATTTTCAAAACTATTAAGAGGTAATAACCCTGATTCTGGGTATATTCCAATACTTTCTATCGCATCCAAAATAAAATCGGGTGTTAAGTCAGTAAAGCTAAATTGATTCATTGTTTCACTTATAAATGCGCTACGCAGCTTTATTGAGGTGACTGCGTAGCAGATTATTTTTTATTACCTCACAGCTTATTAATACGGGACTCATACTCTTGTGTTAATAAAGAATAAGTCCTCCTAAAATGACCTTTATACCCAAGCCACTTGATAATGCTTGTTTCAGAATTTATCAGGTGAGTTAGCACAAGGCACATCATTTTAGGAATGCTTATTGCCTTTCAAACAGATGTAACGTAGTGATTACTTACCTGATAAATTTCCTACGGGCGGGTTTTAAATGGTCAACTACCGCGTTATTTATGTTGATAAGGGAATAACCATTACCTGCAATAAATGTCTTGTATTTGACCATTTAAACTCCCGCTGAAATCATGCATTTCCGTGTAACATGGGTATATACCCATGTTACACGGAAATGCATGATTTCAGCAAGTCGAGGAGCGAGCCAAATGCGAGGCATAAGATGTGTCGTTAAGTCATTCTTAACGCATATCTTATAACAATAGATAAGTCATTTTCAAAAATGACTACTAACCATTATATTAACAGCTAACTATCTTTACTTTTCCTTTATATTACTAAAAGTAACCTTATATACCCAAACTACTTCAAGATGCATGATTCAGTTGGAATTAGAAGCACGGGTAATAAAGATCCTCGGTAAATCAATTACGCTTTATTTAGCCACACAGTGGCCTTCAATTAATCGGCACAGCAGAGTTATCTTCCTTTAAAGAAGTTACTCTTTTGTGATAGCCGCACATCAGGCACTGCAGCATCTACAACAACAAAATTAAATTCTGTCACGGTTTTTTTCAAATCATATGGATCTATTGCAATTGAAAGCGGTAAACTGTAAGACTCACCTGCTTTTATCTTTATCTCATTTTTCCCAATATAATTAAAATGTGATAGACCTTCTAGCTCAATTTTATAATGTTTATCAATTTGAGATTTATTCAATATTTTAAGGGTAAAGGTATTTTCAACTAAACCTTCATTACTCATTCTAAACAATTGATTTCGATCTCTAATTATATCTAAATCCATCGTAATGCGAGTGAAAATATCAACTGCTAAAATCATTATCATAACAATTAAAGCAACTGAATAACCAATGAGTTTAGGTCTGATTGCTTTGGTTTTATTTTCAGTTTTTAAATTACGCTCTGTTGTATAAGAGATAAGCTTTTTAGGGTAGTTCATTTTATCCATTACCCCATCACATGCATCAATACATGCGCCACAGTTTATACATTCATATTGCAAACCATTACGTATATCAATTCCTGTAGGACATACTTGCACACATAAATTACAATCAATACAATCTCCTAAGCCCAATGCTTTATGGTCTTGTTTACGCCCTCTTGGACCCCGCCCTTCGCCACGTTTAGCATCATAACTTACGGTAAAAGTATCTTGATCAAACATAGCCGATTGAAAACGAGAATATGGACAAATATGCAAGCACATAATTTCACGCATCCAGCCAGCATTGCCATAAGTACATACTGTGAATACTAAAATGCTCCAATAAGCATAATAATCAGCATCAAATATAAAAAAATCAACAAATAGCTGGCGAATAGGTGTAAAATAACCAACAAATGTCATTGCGGTTAACAATGAAACTCCTAACCAACCACTATGTTTTGCGGATTTACGCAAAAATTTTTCTAAGTCTATGCCTCTTTGATCTAATTTTTTACGTTGATTTGCAGTGCCTTCACATTTCTCTTCAAACCAAATGAAAATAAATGTCCAAACGGTTTGCGGACACATAAAACCACACCAGACTCGGCCATAAAATGTTGTCACCAGAAATAATGCAAAAGCTGAAATCATTAAAATCCAGGCGAGAATAGTTAAATCTTGTGGCCAAAGGGTCACACCAAAAATATTATATTTCTGATTCATTAAATCAAAAAGCACAGCCTGCTGACCATTAAAATTTAGCCATGGTAATAATAAAAAAGCCAACATGGCAATAATATTAAGTCGTTGCCTTAGGATTTGATACACCCCATTAACCGCACGTACATAAATTCTATTTCTTGGATTAAATCGGTCAAATTTATCGGGTTCAGGTTTATGTATTTTCACATCAACCGGAATATTTTTGACTTTGATTTTTTTTTCCATTGAAGTTCCTCAACACCAGCTGGACTACTAACAGTATACTACTTGCTATTTAGCCGTGCATTTTATTACACTAATAAACTTAATGTTGTGAAATAAATCAAATATCTGATTATTTATTAAAAGAATGATATAAACTTATGAAAAAATTATTTTTAGTGGTCATATTAATACTCGCTTTTTTCTCTATAGATCATAAAATGATAAACGAACCAAGAGAGAATCTTTTCAATACACTTGCTGACATTTTAAGCGGCTCAATGAAAGCGACTAAAGACAGGGCTGCAAAAGAAGCAAATAAACATATAAAAAATATACTTGAACTAACACCCGCACAAAGTACTTATGTTGATACACATTCAAAAACTAATCAAAAGCTAAGAGCATTTAATACACGGTTTTGTATTAACAATGATTTTAATTTATATTTTCAAGGTAATGATTTACGTCAAGTGTGTCAAATTATAGAACTGCAAGTAAAAAAAATATCTAATTAACAAGGGTAAGTATGGATTTTTCAAATTTAAATAAACAATCTTCTCAATCATTTCACAAACAAAAAAATCTACTAAAAAAGTTAATGAAAGGACAACTAGTGAAATGTCCAAACTGCCAACAAGCTATCAAAATATACTTACCTGAAGATAAAGTTAAACCAGGTGCCCGTTGCGCTAAAGGCTGTACGGATATCAGTTTAGAGTTTGTATAGTATACCTCATAACTAAATGCTATATCGACAACGTGAATCATTACAACCCCTTATTTTAAGCTGAATACCACCACCCTTATAACATTTTGCTATATAAAACCTGTTTTTATTATTTTTTTATTCAATGAAGCAGATTTATGCTGCTTAGCAATTAAGTCAATATGGTCTGAGGTTTTAATAATGTTGAATAGTACATCAAGCACATTCGGTGAAGTATTCATGGTAGGTGCAGGTCCGGGTGATCCTGAACTTCTCACTTTAAAGGCTTTAAAGTCAATGCAACAAGCAGATGTTGTCGTTTATGATTATTTAGTTTCACAAGACATTATGGCGTTGATCCCAAGCACAGTTGAACTTATTTGCGTTGGTAAACGCTTAGGTAGTCACAGCGTACCTCAACATGAAATCAATCAAATTTTAGTAGATTTAGCTCTTTTAGGAAAAACAGTTTGTAGATTAAAAGGCGGTGACCCATTTATTTATGGTCGTGGCGGTGAAGAGGCGCTGCTTCTTGCACAAAACAACATTAAATTCCAAATAGTACCTGGCATTACAGCTGCTGCTGGTTGTGCAGCCTATGCTGGAATACCTTTGACGCATAGAGACTATTCCCAAGCAATTGTATTTGTTACAGGGCATTGTCAAAAAGATGGTCAAGATTTAAATTGGTCTTCTTTGGCTAAAAAGAATCAAACTTTAGCAGTTTATATGGGTGTGATAAAATCGCCTTATATTCAAGCTAAACTGATAGAGTATGGCCGTGAGAAAACAACACCAATAGCCATTATAGAAAATGGCACACGACATAATCAACGTGTGATCACTGGTACTTTATCTGAACTTGCGACGCTAATAGAAAAAGAAGCTGTTCAATCACCTGCATTATTAATTATAGGCGAAGTAGCACAATTACATGCGCAATTAGATTGGTTTAACAAACCAAATATAGAACAAATGCATAACTCACTTTTAGTCGCTTAGACTGAAGTTTAAAATCTTATATTTTTTGTAAAAGGCTCAAAATCATGGCTTTAACACATCTTCAGCAACTAGAAGCTGAAAGTATTCAAATATTCCGAGAGGTGGCTGCTGAGTTTGAAAAACCAGTAATGCTGTACTCTATCGGTAAAGATTCATCGGTTTTATTGCATTTAGCACGTAAAGCTTTTTATCCTGGAAAAATTCCTTTTCCTTTACTTCATGTTGATACTAATTGGAAGTTTAAAGAAATGATTGAATTTCGTGACAAAATAGCAAAAGAATACGATTTTGATTTATTGGTACACAAAAATCCTGATGGATTAGATATGGATATCAGTCCATTTGTGCATGGTTCAGGTAAACATACTGACATCATGAAGACCCAAGGCTTGAAACAAGCTTTAACTAAATACGGTTTTGATGCTGCATTTGGTGGTGCACGTCGTGATGAAGAGAAATCTCGTGCCAAAGAACGTGTTTATTCTTTTCGGGATAAAAATCACCGCTGGGATCCAAAAAATCAGCGCCCTGAGCTATGGAATAACTACAACGGTCAAATGAACCCTGGTGAAAGTATTCGTGTATTCCCTTTATCAAACTGGACTGAGCTAGATATTTGGCAATATATTCATCAGGAGAACATTGATATTGTTTCTTTATATCTTTCACAAGAACGCCCTGTAGTAGAACGAGATGGTTTATTGATCATGGTTGATGATGAACGCATGCCGCTTGAAAAAGGAGAAAAAGTAGAAATGAAGTCAATTCGTTTTAGAACTTTAGGGTGTTATCCATTAACAGGTGCGGTTGAATCTACTGCGGATACATTACCTGGCATTATTGAAGAAATGTTATTATGTACTTCATCAGAACGAGAAGGCAGAGCAATAGATAAAGATTCAGCGGGTTCAATGGAAAAGAAAAAACGTGAGGGGTATTTTTAAATGACAGATTTAATGTCAGCAACAGTGAATGAAGTTAAAGAATTAGGTATCGATACTTACCTTGAAACTCATCAAAATAAAAGCCTATTACGTATGCTTACTTGTGGTAGTGTCGATGATGGAAAATCAACCTTAATTGGTCGCTTATTACATGATAGTCATCAGATTTATGAAGACCAGCTAGCTGCATTGCACAGTGATAATGAAAAAATGGGGAACGCGGGTAAAGAGCTTGATTTAGCTTTGTTAGTTGATGGCTTACAAGCTGAGCGTGAGCAAGGCATTACCATTGATGTCGCATATCGCTATTTTTCAACCTCTAAACGTAAATTTATTATTGCTGATACTCCAGGTCACGAGCAATATACTCGCAACATGGTTACAGGTGCATCGACTAGTGATGTGGCTATTATTTTGGTTGATGCACGTTACGGAGTGCAAGTTCAAACGAAACGCCATAGCTTTATTTGTGATTCTTTAGGTATTAAACAATTTGTCGTTGCGATTAATAAAATGGATATCGTTGATTTTGACGAAACTGTTTATAACAGTATCAAAGCTGAGTACTTAAAATTTGCAAAACAATTAAAAGTTGATGCTGCTAGTATTAAGTTTATTCCTATTTCAGCGCTAAAAGGTGATAACGTTGTTAATGTATCAACACAAACACCTTATTACACAGATAAGCCACTGTTAGAACTATTAGAAGATTCTCCAACTGCGGGTGCAAACATTAATTTTGAAGCTCGATTTCCAGTGCAATATGTTACTCGCCCAAATTTAAACTTTAGAGGTTTTCAAGGCACACTAACGTCAGGTGAAGTTAAAGTCGGCGATAAAGTTAAAGCATTGCCATCAGGTAAAGTTTCTAGCATAAAAGAGATAGTTACATTTACTGGTAACCTTGAAAGCGCAGAAGCTGGTCAAGCCGTTACACTAACTCTAAATCATGAAATTGATATTAGTCGTGGTGATGTCATAGTTTCAGCTGATTCAACAGCCACTGTAACGAACAAACTACAAGCTAAAGTTGTTTGGATGCATGATGCTCCTTTAGTTATAGGCAAAGAATATAATATTAAAGTTGCTAGCAAAAAAACCACCGCTAAAATCACTAAAATAGACCATAAAATTGATGTTAATACCTTAGAGCATGGTCAAGCTGATAGCTTACAATTAAATGAAATTGCGATTGTGACTTTGGATTTATCAGAACAGGTATTAGCTGATCTCTATAGTAGTAATAAAGAAACCGGCTCATTTATTTTAATTGATAGATTATCAAATTTAACAATTGCTGCTGGTATGATTGAACAGGTTTTAACAACTGAAAAAAATGGAAATAATTTCAGTGAGTTTGAGCTTGAGTTTAATTCCTTAGTACGCAAGCACTTCCCGCATTGGCAAGCACTTGATATTACTAAATTATAATATATACCCGTGCTACTTGGATATACAGGTTTCAGAACTTGGGTATAGAACAATTATCTTTAAAATTTATCATCTAAGATAACTGTTAATGCATAGTTAAAAACCTAGCCTTATCTTAAAACTCAGATAAGGCCACCTAATTAAATGCCACCTAGTGGCCTAAATAGAAATACGTAGCAAGTCTATAAGGTAAAAGATGGATTATTCGCAGTTAACATTAACCAGTATCATGGTTATATTAGTGCTTTGCTTATTTGGTACTAAGATCAAACCTGCTTGGTTATTTGCTTCTGCAATAGGCACTAGCTATTTAGCAGGCATTATTGACTTAGAAGATATGCTAATAAACTTTGCTAACCCATCTCTTATTACCTTAGTGTTACTTGTACTAATCAGCATAGGTATTGAGAAAACATCTCTAGTACGTAAATTATCTAATTCATTAGCTAAAGGGACTTTGTCTCAATCAGTGACTAAGCTTGGTTTATCGGCTGCTTTTTTATCTTCCTTTACCAATAATACCACTGTTGTCGCGACTCTTATCACAGCAGTTAAAGAAAACCCTACGCACGCGCCATCCAAGTTATTATTGCCTTTATCTTATACTGCTATTCTCGGTGGCACCTTAACTTTAATTGGCACTTCTACAAATTTGATTATCAATGGTTTTGCTATTGATGCTGGCATGGAGCCTTTAGGTTTTTTTGATTTTACCTTAGTCGGTATCGGTGTTTTAGCATCTGGGTTGATCGCAATCTTACTGTTACTAAAATTTCTCCCTGATAACGGTAAAGACGAAGAAGAAGTTGTGCCTTTTTATCTAGAAGGTAAAATTACAGCAAACTCTAAATTGATAGGAAAAAGCATAGAAGAAAATGGCTTAAGAGAGTTAAAAGACCTTTTTTTAGCGGAGATTTTAAGAGAGAATAAGCGCCTTTGCGCTATCACTCCACAACAAATTCTTAAAGAAAATGACATTTTATTATTTGTTGGAGACATAAAATCTGTGCCATTATTATCTCAATTTAATGGTCTCAAAGTTGTTCACGATAAAAGTGACATGCATATTGAGCATTTAGTTGAAGTGGTTGTCAGCCATGGTGCATCTTTTATAGGTAAAACATTAAAAGAAGCCAAATTTAGAGAGCAGTTTAATGCTGCAGTAATTGCGGTTCGTCGTGGTCATGACAGATTACAAGGTGGTTTAGGTAAGGTAGAACTTCAAGCTGGTGATGCATTAATCCTCGCTCCAAGCCCTGCATTTTATGAAAGTACTAACCTTAAACGTGAGTTTGTTTATATTTCAGGTCTTGATTTAAAAACTTATTTAAACGATAAAAAATCTCATGGTGTATTTGCCAGTTTTATATCTGTATTAACTTTAGGCATTTGTGGTGTTGTGCCTTTAGTAAAAGGCTTAATGGTTTTATTAATAGCCTATTTATTAACTGGAATAATTAAACCCAGTGAAATAAAGCGACGCTTTCCTGTTGAATTATTAGTGATTGTTGGCAGTGCGATTGGCCTAGCTAAGCTCATGATAAGCACAGGTTTAGCACACGAAATATCCAGTGTTTTATCTATTATATTAGGTGATTGGGGCCCATATGGTGCTTTTATTGCTATTTTTATTCTCACATTAGTGTGTACTGAATTAATTACCAATAATGCTGCTGCTGCCCTTGCTTTTCCAATCGCCTATTCATTAGCATTGGACTTTGGAGTGAACCCATTACCATATGTTATGGCTGTTGCTTTTGGCGCTTCAGCAAGTTTTATATCACCCTACGGTTATCAAACGAACTTAATGGTTTACAGCGCAGGCAATTACAAATTAAAAGATTATATCGCTATGGGATTACCACTTTCAGTTGTGTATTCTGCAACAGCATTAATTCTGATACCTTTGGTTTTTCCTTTTTAAACTATTTTTATATAACGTATTCTAGGTAACATGTATGAAAGACGAAAATGTAATTTGGCACCAACATGCTATTTCTAAACAAGACAGATCTGAGCAGAAGAATCATAAACCTTGTATACTTTGGTTTACTGGATTATCAGGGTCAGGTAAAAGCACTATTGCAGGCGCGTTAGAACATGCTTTAAATAAATTAAACGTACATACCTATTTGTTGGATGGTGATAATGTGCGCCATGGTTTATGTAAAGACTTGAGTTTTACCAATCAAGACCGACAAGAAAATATTCGCCGTGTAGGTGAAGTCGCTAAATTAATGATTGATGCTGGTTTAATTGTTTTAAGCGCCTTTATATCGCCTTTTTCTGCCGAGAGACAACTTGTAAGAGATCTTGTAGGTGAAGGTGAATTTGTAGAAGTATTTTTAGATACATCTATTGAGGTATGTGAAACCAGAGATCCAAAAGGCTTATATCAAAAAGCCCGTGCCGGTGAAATTAAAAACTTTACGGGAATAGACTCTGATTATGAAAAACCAAAATCCGCTGAAATCACTTTAGATACAGATGAAAACTCAATATCACATTCTGTTGAACTGCTAGTTACTTATTTAAAAGTCAATGGAGTAATTTCATAATGACGCAATCAAATACTTTAGAATCGCTATTAACAATAGCCAGAGATGCAGGTAAAGCAGCTATGGTTATTTATGATAAAGACTTTAACATTGAATACAAAGATGACAAAAGCCCAGTAACCGATGCTGATTTAGCAGCCCACAAAGTGATTGTCGCAGGGCTCAAGTTATTAACTCCTAATACACCTATATTAAGTGAAGAAAGCGCTGATATAAGCTGGAAAGAACGTCAAAATTGGACTGAGTACTGGTTAGTTGACCCAATTGATGGCACTAAAGAGTTTATCAAAAAAAATGGTGAGTTTACTGTAAATATCGCCCTAATTCGTAACGGCAAGCCAGTACTAGCAGTAGTAGATGCGCCTGCGCTAGGTTTTACTTATTTAGCTGAAGAAAATATTGGCTCATTTAAAGATGATGGCAAATCAAGAACACAGCTCAAGGTTGAACTAAAGCAAGCGACAGGAACAATTCGCGTAGTTGGCAGTCGCTCTCATCCTTCTCCTGAACTTGCTGAATATGTTAAGCAGTTTGATAAAGTAGAGATGGTATCAAAGGGCAGTTCATTAAAACTATGTTTAGTGGCTGAGGGTTCCGCTGATATCTACCCTCGATTAGGCCTTACAAGTGAATGGGATACCGGCGCTGGTCATGCTATCGCTGAAATAGCAGGCGCAACGATTACTCAGCTTGATGGTAGTCCCCTGCTTTACAATACAAAAGCATCTTATTTAAATCCTTTCTTTATTGTTTCATCATTACAAGCTTAACCGCCAGTATTAATAATAGCGCTTTACCAGGCGCTATACTTTTTACATCTGATCCATATAAACAATCGAAAATTCACAGTTTAAAGCAGGTAAACTATTTGTATTTATTTGAGGTTTAAATACTTCCCCTGGTCTTAGCCCTAAATGAGTTTTCATGGTTTCGTGGGACTGTTGATAAGATTGAGGTTCAATAAATTTCCCCGTTAGAGTTAATTTTCTAGCTACATAACGCCAAATCCCTGATATTTTATGCAATTTATCATCTGTATAAGGTCGATTCTCATACTCCAAAACAAACTTTTCTGATTTGTTCAACTGTAAAGTTGCATCTGCAGTTATACAGTCTTGTGTTGTCAAATAAGGCGGTAAGTCTTCTTTGTCTAATCGATTGGGGTTCTTCAAATACACCCCTATATTATTGTCAGAATAATAATGATTACCTTGCTTAAAGCGATAATGTTCTGCATTTGATAGACCAAATTCATTTAATATAGATTGAACTTGATTAATTAACTTTTGATCTGAAAAACCAATATTTGTTGCAAGCGCCACATCAGAAAATTCTTGTGGAATATTAACTGGGGATTCATACATAGTTAATCCATGCAGCTTAAATGCACGTTTAAAGCTCGATACCTGCTTTTGTGAATAACCTTGATTAATAATATATATTTTTGGTGATTGGCAACCTGATAATAATACCAAGAAAATAATTAAGAGTCCTTTCATGAATATGTCTAGGTAGTTTAAAAAACAAACAGATTACGCATGTGATTTAATTAAAGCAAGTTATTTTATAAGCTAAATAATCGAGTTCGAGTTATAATTAGCATGTATTTAGTTAAATTCTAGAATGAGATAAAAGAAAATGTCAGATAACCCACTTGAAATCGTAGCTGAAGTTGAACTTCAAGAAGAGCCAATTGAACTTTGTAACCTATTACAAATACTTGACCTAGTTGATAGTGGTGGACAAGCAAAAACGATGATAAGTGAAGGTTATGTCGGCTTAAATGATGAAGTATGCACACAAAAGCGCCGCAAGGTGTTTGGTGGCGATATATTGAATTTTGGTGGTAACTTATATCAAATATCCCTAGCGGAAGATGGCATGAGCTTAGATTCATTACCAGAAGTTGATTATGATGGTGAAGCACCAACTGAACATGCAAGTATAGAAACAGCTGAAGAAGCACCTAAACTATCAAAAAATGCAAAATCAAAATTGCGAAAAAAGAAAAATAAAGCTAAAAATAGCTCAGTTCCAACAGAGCATCGCTCTAAATTAAATCCAAACCAAGGCAAGTCTGAGACCACTGGACGTAAGCCCATTTCATTTGGCTAACACAGTTTTTTAATGCTTATACCCAAGCCACTTCAAGATGTGAGGTTCAGGACTGCTGAGCAATTCATGATCTTGGTTAATAATACTATTTAATCCAGAGTATGGATTTAGCTTCTTAAAGGTTTTTACTTTATTGGTATTGCTCTCACCTGCTTTTTGATTTATTTCGAGTTTTGGTTTGTCCTTATTTATTATCTGGGATACTTTCTTTTTAATAACTTTCTCAGATTTTAAATCTCTATTTTTTATGTTTTTATCAGGACTTTTAACTTCTTGCTTCACATTCTTTTTAAGTAATTGTTTTTGTTTCTCAAAAGAGACAATATAAGTCTTCAACACACTCCCTTTTTGTGTTTTAACTTCTGTTTTAGCAAGGCAAGGAGTATTAGTCCATGTAATCCCAAAGAAATAACTGTAGCACTGCCCCAATTTTTAATTTCCATTCTTTATTTTTATTTTTTAAGTTGCATGTATATAGAGAGCTACAAATGAGAAAGGTTCATTTTAACTATTACTTATTAACTTTATTTCACCCATAAAAAAACCCACTCCAAAGAGTGGGTTTTTAATCTAAAAACTTAGACTAGTATAAAAATACTAATTAAGCTTCAGAAACAACAGAAACTAAAGTCCAAGACTTAGTTTTAGAGATAGGTGCACATTCGCGAATAGTCACGATGTTACCTTCTTTACATGTGTTGCTTTCATCATGTGCATGTAGTTTAGTTGTACGTTTGATGAACTTACCATAAATTGGATGTTTCACTTGGCGTTCAATAGCAACAACAATAGATTTATCCATTTTGTTACTAACTACACGGCCTTGAAGAGTACGGATATTTTCACTCATTATACGCTAGCCTTCTGGTTGATAACCGTTTTCACACGCGCAATATCGCGGCGTACTTTTCTTAGCAAATGTGTTTGTGCTAACTGACCAGTACTAGCTTGCATGCGCATATTGAATTGCTCACGAAGAAGTTCTAGAAGTTCAGTATTTAGCTCTTCTACATTTTTGTCTTTCAGTTCGTTAGCGCTCATTACATCACCGTCCGAGTTACAAATATAGTCTTGAATGGTAGTTTACAAGCTGCAAGTTCGAAAGCTTCACGTGCAAGCTCTTCAGGAACACCTTCCATCTCGTAAAGTACGCGTCCAGGTTGCACTTCGCAAACCCAATATTCCACACTACCTTTACCTTTACCCATTCGAACTTCAAGCGGCTTATTTGTAATAGGCTTATCAGGAAACACACGGATCCAAATTTTACCTTGACGCTTAACGTGACGAGTCATTGCTCGACGAGCTGCTTCAATTTGACGAGCAGTCATACGACCACGGCCAACTGCTTTCAAACCGAAAGTACCGAAGCTTACTTTGTTACCGTTTTGTGCAAGACCGCGGTTGCGACCTTTATGCACTTTACGGAATTTTGTACGTTTTGGCTGTAACATTATTCGCTTCCTCTACTTAGCACTTTTACGTGGCTTTTTCGGACCGCGTTTAGATGGCTTTTCAACTTCAGTTTTAAGTGGAAGACCACCGATAACTTCACCTTTAAAGATCCAAACTTTGATACCGATAATACCGTAAGTGGTTGCAGCTTCAGCTGTTGCATAGTCAATATCAGCACGTAAAGTGTGTAATGGAACACGACCTTCACGATACCATTCAGAACGTGCGATTTCTGCACCGCCTAAACGACCACCAACTTGTACTTTGATACCCTTGGCACCAATGCGTATTGCATTTTGTACTGCGCGCTTCATAGCACGACGAAACATAACACGACGCTCAAGTTGAGATGCAATGCTATCAGCAACTAGTTTTGCTTCAAGCTCTGGCTTACGAACTTCAGAGATATTAATCTGAGCCGGTACACCAGCTATTTTTGTTACTGCTTTACGTAGCTTTTCTACATCTTCGCCTTTCTTACCGATCACAACACCCGGACGAGCCGTGTGAATTGTAACGCGGATAGATTTAGCTGGACGTTCAATTACGATCTTAGCAAGTGACGCGCTTTTTAGTGCCTTTGTAAGGTACTCACGTACTTGATGATCGCCGAAAAGCATTTCTGGAAATTCTTTAGAATTCGCGAACCAAGTAGAAACCCAAGGTTTCGATATACCTAGGCGAATACCAGTAGGATGAACTTTTTGTCCCATTACTATTACTCCTAGTTATCTGAAACCACAACAGTGATGTGGCTTGAACGCTTAAGGATACGGTCTGCGCGTCCTTTAGCACGTGGCATGATACGTTTCATTGTAGGACCATCGTCCACAAATATCGTAGCCACTCGTAGCTCATCAATATCAGCACCTTCGTTATGCTCTGCGTTAGCAATAGCAGACTCAAGTACTTTTTTAACTAATACAGCAGCTGATTTGTTGCTGTACGCTAGGATTTCTAGAGCTTGATCTACCGCTAAACCACGGACTTGATCTGCTACTAGACGAGCTTTTTGCGCTGAGCCAGAGGCAAATTTATGTTTAGCTAATGCTTGCATTTTTTAACCCCTTATCTCTTTTTCGCTTTCTTATCAGCAGCATGGCCGCGATAAGTACGAGTTGGCGCAAATTCACCCAGTTTGTGACCGATCATTTCGTCTGTAACGAATACAGGTACGTGCTGGCGACCATTATGGACAGCAATGGTCAATCCGATCATGTTAGGTATGATCATTGAACGACGGCTCCAAGTTTTAATTGGCTTCTTATCACCGCTTTCCAAAGCTTTCTCTACCTTCTTCAGCAAGTGTAGGTCAATAAAAGGACCCTTCTTGAGAGAGCGTGGCATGGCTATTCCTCAATATTACTTAGTACGACGACGTACTATAAATTTATCCGTACGCTTGTTCTTACGCGTTTTAGCACCTTTAGTAGGCTTACCCCATGGAGACACAGGATGACGACCACCAGATGTACGACCTTCACCACCACCGTGTGGGTGATCAACTGGGTTCATGGCAACACCACGAACAGTTGGGCGAATGCCACGCCAGCGACTAGCACCAGCTTTACCTAAAGAACGAAGCATATGTTCAGCATTACCAACTTCACCTAATGTCGCACGACAATCAGATTCAACTTTACGAACTTCGCCTGAACGAAGACGTAATGTTACATACTGACCATCACGCGCTAGGATTTGTACGTAAGAACCAGCAGAACGTGCAAGTTGTGCACCTTTACCTGGTTTTAACTCAACACAATGTACTGTAGAACCTACAGGCATGTTACGCATTGGTAATGTGTTACCAGCCTTGATTGGTGCATCAACACCAGACTGAATAGCATCACCGGCAGAAACGCCTTTTGGTGCAATGATGTATGAACGCTCACCGTCTGCATATAATACAAGAGCGATGTTTGCGCTACGATTTGGATCGTATTCTAAACGCTCAACTTTAGCTGGGATGCCATCTTTGTTACGTTTAAAATCAACTACACGGTAATGATGCTTGTGACCACCACCAATGTGACGAACCGTAATACGACCATTGTTATTACGACCACCTGATTTAGATTTTTTCTCTAAAAGTGGTGCGTATGGTTTACCCTTATGTAGCTCAGAGTTAACCACTTTAACTAGGTGACGACGACCCGGAGAAGTTGGTTTACACTTCTGAAGTGCCATAATTCTAACTCCTAAATTACTCGGCGCCGCCGACAAAGTCTAGTTCACTACCTTCTTTAAGAGTAACGTACGCTTTTTTCCAGTCAGAACGACGACCGAAACGAGCACCTGTACGTTTTGTTTTACCCTTAACAAGTAATGTGCGAACACCCGTTACTTCTACTTCAAAAAGTTTTTCAACAGCAGCTTTTACTTCAGCTTTAGTTGCGTCTTTAACTACTTTAAAAACAACAGCATTGTTTGTTTCAGCGTTAATAGTACTTTTTTCAGAGATGTGCGGGCCTAAAACAACCTTTAATAAACGCTCTTCACGGATCATGCTAATGACTCCTCAAGTTGCTTAACTGCAGCAGCAGTAATAAGAACCTTATCGAAAGCGATTAAGCTTACTGGGTCAATACCAGCAACGTCACGTACGTCAACCTTATAAAGGTTACGAGATGATAAGAATAAGTTCTCATCAACCTCTTCAGTAACGATAAGCACGTCTTTCAGCTCAAGCTCTTTAAGCTTAGCTGCAAGTTGTTTAGTTTTTGGCGCTTCTATGCCAAAGCTTTCAACAACAATTAAACGCTCTTGACGAACTAATTCGCTCAAAATACTACGGATTGCGCCGCGGTACATTTTACGGTTAACTTTTTGGCTATGATCTTGCGGTTTAGCTGCAAATGTCACACCACCCGAGCGCCAGATTGGGCTACGGATTGTACCAGCACGAGCGCGGCCAGTACCTTTTTGATTCCACGGCTTTTTACCACCGCCACTTACTTCAGAACGAGTCTTCTGAGCTTTAGTACCTTGACGAGCACCAGCTGCAAATGCAACTACTACTTGGTGTACTAATGCTTCGTTAAACTCACGTCCAAAAGTAGCATCGGATACTTCAAGAGCGCCTTTAGCGTCTTTCAATACTAATTCCATTACTAAATCTCCAGGACTTATGCTTTAACAGCAGGTTTAACGATAACATCGCCACCGATAGCGCCAGGCACTGCGCCTTTAACTAACAGTAAGTTACGCTCAACGTCAACACGTACAAGTTCAAGGTTTTGAGTCGTTACACGCTCATTACCCATGTGGCCAGACATTTTCTTGCCTTTAAAAACCTTGCCCGGAGACTGGTTTTGACCAATTGAACCATGTGCACGGTGAGCTAGTGAGTTACCGTGAGTTGCGTCTTGCATTGCAAAGTTCCAGCGTTTAATTACGCCAGCATTGCCTTTACCTTTAGACTTACCAGTAACGTCAACTTTGTTCACGTCATTGAATAATTCTACAGTGATTTCTTGAGCAAGTGCGAACTCACCCTCATCACCGTTAAGGCGAAATTCCCACAGACCAAGACCAGCTTCTACGCCAGCTTTAGCAAAGTGACCTGCTTCAGCTTTATTTACGCGACTTGCTTTCTTAGTGCCTGCAGTTACTTGAAGCGCACTGTAACCATCAACTTCTTCAGAACGAATCTGAGTGATGCGGTTAGGTGTTGCTTCGATAACCGTTACTGGAACTGATGCACCATCTTCAGTGAAGATACGTGTCATGCCCACTTTACGACCGACTAGACCTAATGCCATTTTCCTAAAACCTCTCTAATCTTCCGATTAACCCAGGCTGATTTGAACATCAACACCAGCTGCAAGATCAAGACGCATTAATGCATCTACAGTCTTATCAGTTGGTTCAACGATGTCTATCAGACGTTTATGGGTGCGGATTTCGTACTGATCACGCGCGTCTTTATTAACGTGCGGTGAAGTTAGTACTGTAAAACGCTCAAAGCGTGTTGGTAGTGGAATAGGACCACGAACCTGAGCGCCAGTGCGCTTCGCTGTTTCCACGATTTCCAAAGTTGATTGGTCAATCAATCTATGGTCAAAAGCTTTCAGGCGAATACGAATGCGTTGACTTGACATTCTTAAACCTCAAATATTAAAAAGAGCATTTAAAAAGAACACAATAATACGCACTGATACACTTTATAAAAGATAGTGTCAGATGCGTTTGTGCTCTTACCGATGAACTCCAAATCGGAGTTCTTGTTTAGCACGACTTGATATCCAAATCAGTGCCTATTGCTTTCAGTTAGATACTAATCAAGTTAGCACTAATAATTCTGAAAGTTTGCGTATTATAGTAAGATTGATGATAAAAGCAACATAAATTTGCTTTGTCACTTTATTATGAATAGTGACGCGCTATTAGAAATACAGTAATTTTAATCTTTGCTAGCTGAAATAAACTTTTAAATGGATGTAATTACTGTCAATCCAACCAAATCTAATACAAAAGAATAATTTGAATTTTTATATTTTTGTGGCCATTAATAATGGCTGCGTAGTATATTTATTAAGCTAAATGAACTCTTGATAAGTATTCTAAGGATTGCATTTCTTGTAAACGGCTGATACAGCGCTTAAATTCAAAATCTAACATGCCAGTTTCATAGAGCTGGATTAATTCAGCTTCGGCTGAAATTATCAAAGTCACATTTCGCTCGTAAAATTCATCAACCAAAGCGATAAAACGCCTTGCAGCATCATCATTTTGCCTGCCCATGATTTTAACGTTTGATAATAAAACGGTATGATATATTCGGCTAATCTCCATATAATCTACTTGGCTACGAGCTGTTTCACATAATTCGGTAAAATCAAACATTACAATGCTATCGGCTTCCATCCGAGTATTAAGCATTCGACCTTCAATTTCAATTTTTTGCTCTTTATGACCTATTTCAGGTGAGAGTTTAGTAAAGTACTCATATAAATTTTTATCCGCTTGCTCATCAAGTGGACTATGAAAGATCTCAGCTTGTTCAAGAGTACGTAATCTATAATCTATACCAGAATCGACGTTAACAACGATTGTATTAGCGTTAACTAAGTTTATGGCTGGCACAAAACGTTCTCTTTGTAAGCCATACTTATATAAATCATCAGGAATAATATTGGAAGTGGCAACAAGAATTATGTCTCGTTTAAATAACTCCTGCATAAGCCCACCTAAAAGCATCGCATCGGTTATATCAGAAACAAAAAATTCATCAAAACAAATAATATCTGTTTGCGCCTTAAAACTATCAGCTACTTTTTCTAGCGGGTTAACAACGTCATTTAATTGCTTTAATTCATCATGTACGCGATGCATAAATCGATGAAAGTGGATTCGCATTTTACGTTCACCAGGTAATGCATCAAAAAAGGTATCAACTAAATAAGTTTTACCCCGACCGACTCCTCCCCAAAAATATAAACCTTTAATATTATTTTGTGCTGGCTTTGCTTGGAATATTCGAGATAAAAAACTGGTTTTAACTTCTGACACATTTTGCAGATCATCATATAAACGCTGTAAATGTTTTACTGCATTTTCTTGTGCTGCATCATAATGAAAATCGTCACTTTGAAGGTCTAATTGATATTTTTGCCAAGGAGTCATATAAATATACTTAAGCTGGGTTAATAAATAACATTAATTATGTTTTTTATATTAACACGATGACCAAGTAAGCGTATATTTATAGTTAATGACTTAACTTTTCTTTTAGTTCAATTACAGGGGTATTTTTATGACAACAATCACTTGGCTTTCTTTTTTAGTGATCACCGCTATCGCTAGCTTTTTTGTTGGTACCGTTTTTACTAAACGTCAGTATGAAAATGACGAGCTTGAGAAAGAAGTAGAAAAAGCAAAAAATGAATTAGAGCAATATAAACAAGATGTCGCTGATCACTTAGCTAATACAGATAAACTTGTTGGTAAAATGAAAGATAATTACGAACAACTGGCTACTCATGTGCAACAAACCAATCAACTATTATTAGTTGATAATACAAAAGAGAGCATGCCTTTCTTTTCAAAAGAGACTACGGAACAATTACAAGCATCACTTCATCAGCTAGCAGAACCAAAAGTACATACAAATATTACTGATGCGCAACCTATGGATTATGCACAAGAACACTCAGGTATTTTTTCCGGTGAAAAAGAAAGTAAAACAGCAAAGGAATCTGCTTCATAAATATTTTATTACATTTTGATAAAACTAATAACTCTATCTTGATGAACTTTTTTTTAGCCCCATAGTCTTTATAAGTAAGTTCAGATATATTAAACGAATAATTTAATATATCTGATGAAGCATTAAACAGGAGTACATTTAGACAATGAAAACAAAATTAACTTTATTAAGTGCCATTATTCTTTCTTCAAGCCTTTTAATTAACCCAAGTATTAGTCAAGCAAAACTGCCTGTCGCAGTAAACGGAGCACAACTCCCTACTCTAGCCCCGATGTTAGAGAAAATTACTCCAGGAGTTGTCAGTATAAATGTTTCAGGTGCAAAAGAAGTGCGTCGCAGAATCGACCCTAGAGAGTTTTTCTTTGGTAACCCTCGCCAGCAAAGAAATCAAAAACAACCATTTAGTGGTTTAGGTTCTGGCGTGATCATAGATGCCGATGAAGGATTTGTGGTTACCAATAATCATGTGATCCAAGATGCAGAAAAAATCATAATTAAATTACAAGATGGCCGAGAGTATCAAGCAGAGCTAGTTGGTACCGACAAAGAATCTGATGTTGCATTATTAAAAATAGATGCCGATGATTTAGTTGAAATTAAACTCGCTAATTCAGATAAATTGCGTGTAGGTGACTTTACCGTTGCTATCGGCAATCCATTTGGCTTAAGCCATACGGTTACTTCTGGCATTGTAAGCGCTATGGGGCGTAGTGGACTAAACATCGAAGGTTATGAAGATTTTATTCAAACCGATGCAGCCATAAACCAAGGTAACTCAGGTGGTGCTTTAGTTAATCTACGAGGAGAATTAATTGGTATCAATACCGCTATTTTAGGTGCATCTGGTGGTAATGTGGGTATTGGCTTTGCGATTCCATCAAATATGATGAAAAATCTAGTTGACCAAATTGTAGAGCATGGTGAAGTTAAACGCGGCACTTTAGGGATTTCAGGCAGAACACTTAATGCGGGCATTGCAAAAGCACAACAGATTGATGTGAAACAAGGCGCGATTGTTATGAGCGTTAGCGAAGATTCTGCAGCATCTGAAGCTGGAATTAAAGCTGGTGATGTCATTATTGGAGTAAATGGGAATGACATTCAAGCATTCCAAGAGCTTCGTAGTAAAATATCCACTTTAGGTGAAGGTAAAAAAGTAAAATTACAATTGATCCGTGACGGTAAAAAGAAAACCGTTAAAGTGACATTACGTGGAGCGCAATTAGCAAAAGTAGAGTCTGATAAACTTCATCCTATGTTGCGTGGCAGCGCACTTGAAGTTGGCACGACAAAAGATGGTGTAAAAGGTATCGTTGTTACTGAAGTAGATGAAAGGTCGCCTGCAGCACGAGTTGGTTTTAAACCGGGTGATATCATTATACAAGTAAATAGAAAACGTGTAACTAGTTTAAGAGAATTCACCAATTCACTTAAAGATGTCAACGGTAATATTGTTTTAGGCGTTAAACGTGGCCGAGAATCTATTTTCTTGTTAATTCAATAGTATTAGGGGATGTTGATCTTTCAGGGTTAAATTTTGTTCGAGATAAAAGCATTTTAGTCGCGGCGATTTGTGTGTAGCTTAGTCATTTTAAGTTAATACGACTCAACAAAGAATAAAATGCTT
>NZ_NQMR01000013.1 GCF_002276045.1 Pseudoalteromonas sp. NBT06-2
TGCGCTGCCATAAAAAACAAAACCGCTTGTTAAATTAACAACACATATAGTGTTAATTAATTTTTAAAGTTATTAATGACACTCAATTCATGAACACTATCTTTAAAAGGTTGTGTTCTAGCAATTTGTCTTCAACCACTTTGTTTTTTATGTTTATGAGTTGCTCCCCTCTCAACACGAACGCATTCTACAGAGATTATATTACGCGTCAACACTAAAATGTCACTTTTAAACTGTTTGCTCATTTTTCAGCTAAAGCGTTGTAAAAATGCACACTTAACCCGCGTTCTCACTTAAATCTGACCATGCAACATGTAAATATTGCACCATTGACCATAAAGTAAGAACCGTTGCTAAATATAAACAGGCATAACTTAAATAAGTCATCCAAGTATCATATTGCCAAGTGAGTCCCATTATGGATAACATTTGAGCAGCTGTTTTTATTTTCCCTAATTGAGATACAGCCACAGTACCTCTTTTACCTTGTTCTGCCATCCACTCTCTTAAAGCTGAAATAATAACTTCTCTACTTATAATTAAAACAGCTGGAATTGTTATATATATACTTTGGTAATGCTCTACTAATACAATTAATGCAACTGACACCATCACCTTATCAGCAACAGGATCTAAAAATGCTCCAAAGGGAGTTGATTGCTCAAGTTTACGGGCTAGATATCCATCTAGGACATCGGTAACAGCTGCTAACCAAAAAACAAATGCTGCGCCTAAAAAGGCCCATGAATAAGGTAAATAAAATATCACCAAAAAAATGGGGATAAGAAAAATTCTGAAGGTTGTTATAATATTAGGTATATTCCACATAAATACTTGTGTTTACTTTTTTGTATATTCGCATGAAGAATTATCTTTACCATACAAATGATTAAAATTAAATTTAACTCTTTGTTTATTACTAACCCAAAGTCAAACCCGATAATAAGCTTATTACAAGCTCTCCTTATTTTTATTCTGAAATTCTCCTATCTCATATTTCCCAACATGGATTTTTGTTACTTATCATGTAAGTGATTATAAATTTTTTCGGCTAATTCAGGGCTGATCCCTGGTACTTTCCTTAATTGTTCAATATTTGCAGCAATCACACCTTGTATTCCTCCCAAGTATTTCAATACTGCTTGTCTTCTTTTTTGACCTACTCCCGATATTTCTTCTAATATCGATTGATTGCGTTGTTTTTGCCTTTTATTTCTATGTCCAGCAATTGCAAATCGGTGAGATTCATC
Organism: Pseudoalteromonas sp. NBT06-2; assembly: GCF_002276045.1. Lineage (GTDB taxonomy): Bacteria > Pseudomonadota > Gammaproteobacteria > Enterobacterales > Alteromonadaceae > Pseudoalteromonas. The sequence goes on from NZ_NQMR01000013.1 coordinate 1,251, forward strand.
TCTTATATGCTGAATTAAATGCAATGCAGGTGAATGTGAATCTAAATTAATGGTTTTTCTACCGCCATCCATTAATAAAGTCTCTAATCCAGGTTTTCTGCTTGTTCCTTTTGCTACACCTATTAACAAAGGCAACTTTTCTAGATGCCAATTTTGAAAAAATGTTTCCGCCTGAGATAACTGCCCTTTACCACCATCTATAAATATAACATCAGGTACTTTTGATTCATCAATCATTTTGCTATAGCGCTTATTTAATGCAAAGGCCATGGCGGCATAATCATCTCCACCTGTGATCCCAGTGACATTAAAACGTCGATATTCTTTTTTATTAGGTCCATTAGCATCAAATACGACACAGGAAGCTACTGTATTTTCTCCCATAGTGTGACTAATATCAAAACACTCCATACGATTAATATTATCTAATTGCAGTGTTTCTGTTAATAAATCATATCGTTTGGTAATTGAATCTTTTTCGCTTTGCTTAATGACGATGTTATTTAATGCATTTTTATTTGCTAATTGCAGATATTGATATTTTTCTCCTCTCGATACAGTCTGTAATTTTATTTTCCTTTCGCTGACTTGTGATAATGCAATTTCTAATTCTTCTTGCTCAGCATAAGTAAAAGGTAAAATAACTTCTTTTGGTACGCGAGATCCGTTAGTAACAGAAAGGTAATATTGCGATAAAAAAGATGATAAAACTTCAGTATCAGTCGAATCTTTAGGGATTTTAGGGTAAAAAGTTTTACTTCCCAAAATCTTATGATCACGAATAACCAAAATATGAATTGCCGTTAAGCCATTCTTTGATTCAAACCCTATCACATCTAATTCCGCATGGGTGCCAGAAACTGATTGTTGCTCCTGCATTTTGCTCAATACAAGAATTTGATCTCTAAAGGTGGCTGCTTTTTCAAAATTTAGCTCTGTGCTTGCCGCTTCCATTTTTTTAACTAGCTCTGATATGATTTGTGAAGATTTACCACTTAAAAACAAACGAACAAAAGCAACTTGCTCCATATAATCACTTTCATTGATTTCATTTACGCAAGGTGCCGAACAACGTTTTAACTGATATTGTAAACAAGGTCTACTACGGGCACGATAATAAGCATCTTCACATTGGCGTACGGGAAAGATTTTTTGCATTAAACGTAAGCTTTGCGATACCGCTCCTGAACTTGGATAGGGTCCAAAATACTCACCTTTGATTTTTTGTGCGCCACGGTGAAAGGTCAATCTGGGATGAGTATGATCAGTTAATAATATGTAAGGATAAGACTTATCATCTCTCAGTAAAATATTATATCTAGGTTGATATTGTTTTATAAAGTTATTTTCTAATAACAGCGCCTCTGTTTCTGTATTTGTAAGGGTGACTTCTATACCATAAATATTTTTAACGAGTGCGCGGGTTTTACTTTCAGGTATATTTTCCCGAAAGTAGCTAGAAACCCGCTTATTTAAATTTTTTGCTTTACCAACATAAATTACTTGCTGCTCCTTATCTAACATCCGGTAAACACCCGGTTCTTCAGATAAAGATTTTAAAAATGTTTTTTGATCAAATGACTGCATTAATGTACTCAAACTATTTTTACTTCAGGTCTAAACCAATTAAAAACCTTCAGAATCAATATCAATCATTTTATGGCGGATTGCTAAGTGTGTTAATTCAACATCTCCACCTATATTTAACTTTTCGAACATACGATAGCGATAACTATTGACCGTTTTAGATGTTAGATTTAATTGCTCTGCAATACTTTGTACTTTTTCACCTTTAGTGATCATTAGCATGATTTGTAATTCACGGTCCGATAAGCTTATAAATGGATTTTTATCAGTACGTCCACTAAATTGCGCTAAAGCAATTTGTTGCGCTATTTCGGGTGCAATATATCTCTGGCCTGATTTAACCGCTTTTATAGCATGAACCATTTCATTAGAACCTGCACTTTTAGTTAAATAGCCATGTGCACCCATCTGCATCACTTTACTTGGAAAGGGGTCTTCACAATGGACTGTTAATACGATCACTTTAACATCTGGGCATAAACGGCATATTTTTTTAGTTGCCTCTAGGCCACCGATACCAGGCATATTCATATCCATCAATACAATATCAGGATGATTTTGACGACAAAACTGAACAGCTTCTTCACCTGTTTTAGCTTCACCTACAACTTTAAAACCGCGAACATCGTCAAGAATACGCTTGATCCCCGTTCTAACCAGCTCATGATCATCAACTAACAACACGTTTATCAAAGGCCTTTCCTTTTCGGATAAATTATTAAACATAAGTTATAACTATGCCAGAATAATCAAAACTCACCGCGCTGTAAACAAAGATGTGGCTGCTTTCGACTTATTCTTATACCATTTAATGAATATTTTATTTTTAATTTATCGTTTTGATATAAGTTATAGCCAAACTTTACTTTAATTTTGGCTAATACGTTGTATTGTTGATACATTGACTTTATATTTTAATTGATAACAAGAGATACTATGTCTAACATATTTGAAGATAACTCACTAAGCATTGGCAATACTCCTTTAGTGAAACTAAACCGCGTTACTAAAGGTAATGTACTTGCAAAAATAGAAGCTCGTAATCCAAGTTTTAGCGTAAAATGTCGTATTGGCGCTTCTATGATTTGGGAAGCAGAAAAATCAGGAGAGCTAACAACTGGTAAAGAGTTAATAGAGCCAACTTCTGGTAATACAGGTATCGCTTTAGCGTTTGTAGCAGCATCACGCGGTTATAAATTAACTTTGACTATGCCAAATACGATGAGTTTAGAACGTCGTAAACTATTAAAAGCACTTGGCGCGAATGTCGTTTTAACAGAAGGCGCTAAAGGCATGAAAGGGGCTATTGAAAAAGCACAAGAAATTCAACAAAGCGCACCAGAAAAATTCATTTTATTACAACAATTTGAAAACCCAGCTAACCCTAAGATCCATTTTGAAACTACTGGACCTGAAATTTTCAAAGATATTAATGGTAAAATTGATTACTTTGTAGCCGGCGTGGGTACTGGCGGTACAATTACTGGTGTTAGCCGTTACCTTAAAATAGAAAAAAATCTAGATATTAAATCTGTTGCAGTTGAGCCTGCTGACTCACCTGTTATTCAGCAAAAATTAGCAGGTAAAGACTTAACGCCAGGTCCTCATAAAATTCAAGGTATCGGTGCAGGTTTCATCCCAGGTAACTTAGATTTAGAAATGATAGATGAAGTTGCACTTGTTACTAACGAAGAAGCAATTGAAATGTCTCATAGGCTTATGAAAGAAGAAGGTATTTTAGCTGGTATTTCATCAGGTGCTGCAGTGGTTGCCGCCTCTCGTATTGCTGAAAAACCAGAAAATGCCAATAAAAACGTTGTTGTTATTTTACCAAGCTCAGCAGAACGTTATTTATCAAGCCCACTATTCGCAGATCAATTCAGCGACGATGAATTAGTACAATAATCTAATATCTATACCCGTGTTACTTGGAAATGTCGGTTTCAGAGATCGGGTATATATTTATAATATCTGATATAAAAGTCAGCTTAAATATTAAGCTGACTTTTCCTTTTTATAGCCCTCGGCTAATAAAATAGCATTTCATTTCAGTTCAAGACTTTACAAGTCATTATTTAACATTAAACTTAAATTAATACCTCTTAATAACCGTAAAATATATAAGGTTTATAGATGCATCCAGTACGAATTTTTTTCACTATTTTTCTTATGGTAATTTTAACTGCCTGCTCTGATGATGGTCCAGAAGTATCTGGTGATAATGCTTCTCCAGAATATGCGGCAACTGTTTTCTTCTATGCCATTTATGAAGAAAAAGATTTGAAAAAAACCATGTCTTTAGCAACACCTAAGCTAGCCAGAATTATTAAGTCATATGGCAGCACTCGACAATTTGCGAGAAACTTGATTAACATGCAGTTCGATACTGTGAATATAGAAATAGATAGAACAAGTAAAAGTATTCGTAAACGTTATGGCGATAAAGCAACAATTACACTTATTTTTTCAGGTACCCTGAATGGTCGTAATGTAGATGATATGCGTAGTGTTAAATTAATAAATAAAAAAGGAAAATGGTTTATTAAAAAAATTATTGACGATCCTTACGCTAGGTAAAAAGTGTTGACGCAGTATGAAGAACCCATACTGCTTTAAATTCATTAAATTTCCTTCTTTTTAAAATTATCAACCGAAATAGCAGCCATTCTTAAAGCATTAGCTTTAATCATTCCATCTACTTGAACAGATGTGAACAAGCCAATCTTTAGTGATTTTTTCATTGAATCTTCAAAAGTTAAATCTGAACTTAACTTCCCTTCTTTAATCGCTTGCTTCAAGTTATTAAATAAACCTTCGCACTGGTGCATAGCAACAAATGCTGATTCCATAATATGCATACCACCTGCATCGCCCTCATGGCATAAATGCGATAAACGATTTCTCATCACTCCAGGTTGTAGCATATGAAAGCAAACTGATTTTGATACATCATCTGGTACTTGTTTATAATGATTACCTAAAGGAAAAACTAAACGTTTTAAAACGAAAGCAAACGTTCTTGAAGGGAAGTTTTCAAATAAACCATCAAAAGCTTGACCTATTTGATACAAACTATGATCTAAAGAATAACAAACAAAAGGCAAATCAGATTGTTGTCGACCTTCATCTTCAAATCGTTTAAGTACCGCTGAAGAAATATATAATTGGCTCAATACATCCCCAAGCCGAGCAGAAATCATCTCTTTTCGTTTAAGATCGCTTCCCAAGGTTAGCATGGTGATATCAGTACAAATTGCAAGAGAACGACTCATGCGAGTAAGTTGTTTATAATATTTCGCAGTAGGACCACTTACAGGTGATCTACTAAACATAGCACGTGTTAAACCATGACCTAATGCACCACCGGCATTAGTAATTGCAAATAAAACATGTTTGATTAATAAATCATCGAAACCTTGTAATCCTTTATCAAAATCAGGCTCACTCGCTGCAGCCATTTCTTTTAATATATACGGATGACAGCGCGTTGCACCTTGACCAAAAATCATTAAATTACGTGTTAATATATTTGCACCTTCAACGGTAATTGATATTGGCATGCCCATATAAGCATGGCCTAAATAATTATTTGGCCCTAACTGAATACCTTTACCACCATGAATATCTAGTGCATCATTAATAACTTTACGGCTCATTTCTGTCATATGATACTTTGCGATTGCAGTGATAACTGAAGGGCTCAATTTTAAGTCAAGTGCCCCTGCCGTCATAGTACGCATAGCTTCTAAGCTATATGTAAATCCTCCAATTCGAGCTAATGAATGTTGTATACCTTCAAATTGACCGATAGATAAGCCAAATTGTTTACGTACATATGCATAAGCCCCTGTCATTTTTGAACAAGTATGCCCTATAGCTGTTGCCATTGCGGGTAGTGAAATACCTCGACCTGCGCTTAAACATTCAACTAACATGCGCCAACCTTTACCACAAAATTCAGGCCCTCCAATGATCCAATCTAAAGGAATAAAAACATCTTTACCATAAGTTGTACCATTCATAAACGCCATAGCCATAGGATTATGACGTTCGCCAATGATAACGCCTTTATGATCAGTTGGGATTAAAGCACACGTAATGCCGATTTCTTTTTTATCACCGAATAAACCATCAGGATCAAACATTTTAAATGCTAACCCTAAAACACTTGCTACAGGTGCTAAAGTAATATAGCTTTTTGACCAATTTAGACGAATACCAATCACGGTTTTACCTGCGAATTCCCCTTCACAAATTATGCCCGTATCTGAAATACTAGCTGCAGCAGATCCTGCTTCAGGTCCTGTCAGTGCAAAACAAGGTACTTCAGAACCATTAGCAAGTTTAGGTAACCAGAAATCTTTTTGCTGCTGTGTTCCATAGTGTATTAATAATTCACCTGGTCCTAAGCTATTTGGGACCATAACAGTTACTGCCGCACTTAAGCTGCATGTGGCTATACGAGATACAATTGTAGAGTTCGCTATCGCTGAAAAATCTCGACCACCAAATGATTCAGGAATAATTAACGAGAAAAAACCTTCATTTTTCAAATATTGCCAAACATCTTCTGGTAAATCTTTATCTTCATGCACTATTTTGTAATCATCTAACATATTACACAGTGTATTTACCTGATTGTTTAAAAACGCATTTTCTTTATCTGATAAGGTAGGTTTTGGATACGAGTGTAATATATGCCAATCAGGAGTGCCTTTAAATAATTCGCCATCCCACCAAATATCACCTGCTTCCATTGCTTCACGCTCTGTTTGAGATAAAGGCGGTAATACCTTTTTAAACATTTTAAATGCAGGCCGCGTGATCAAGCTGATTCTTATATCTTTGACAAAAAATATAATAAAGACAGTCACTATTAGTAATAACAAAATAAACATTTACAATTTCCTTTGAAAACATTGTTTTTTTAAAACCATTATTTATACCCATGCTACATGAAAATGCGCGATTTCAGCAAGTCGAGAAGCGGCTATATGCGAGGCATAAGATGTGTCGTTAAGTCATTCTCACAGATATCTTATAACAACGCAGTTGGCCGCTTATCGTCTTGCCCTAGGGAGTTTGGGTAAAAAACGATTACGGTGTGATGATTCATCGTCAGGGAATCCCATGAATTACAAATCCCCCCTTGTACTCGACTCCTACCCAAGCTCTGAAACCTACACTTCCAAGTATTACGGGTATAAGTCTAGCAAGAATTTATAACTTTATGATTTATTTATTACTTAATAAATTCTCTTTTATTAAATATGCCAAAGATAATTTACCAAATCTTATCCCACTGTTATGATAACCACGATAAAAACACACAATTCTAGGGTTTACAATGAAAACTAAAATATTCAAGCCAAGCATTACAGCTTTAGTTGTTGCAAGTACTTTAATGATAAGTGCTTGTAACAATAAAGATGATAAAAAAACAACAAGTGTTATTCAACAAGTAACTACAGCTGATGCAACATTATTTCTAGAATCCACTGAAAAAGAATTAGTTGCTTTATATCTTGAAGCAAGTCGCGCTGAATGGATTTACGCAAACTTCATAACCGAAGATACATCTCAGCTTTCTGCTGAAGTAAATCGTAAAATGACTGAAACAGTTGTTAGGTTAGCAAATGAAGCAACTAAATTTAATAAAATTACATTAGATACAGATAGCCGTCGAAAACTAGACAAGTTAAAACTTGCACTCACTTTACCTGCTCCACAAGATGCAGATAAAACAGCACAATTATCTCAACTCGTTGCAAAACTTGGTGGTCTATACGGTAAAGGTAAATATTGTAAAGACGGCACAGAATGCCTAAGTCTTGGTGATATGACGGCTAAAATGGCGACAAGTCGTGATTACGATGAACTATTAGATTTATGGCAAGGTTGGCGTCAAATAGCAAAACCTATGCGTCCTTTATATGAACAACAAGTAGCGCTTACAAACGAAGGTGCTAAAGAGTTTGGTTATGCCGATACCGGTGCTATGTGGCGTAGTAAATATGATATGCCAGCTGATGATTTTGCAAAAGAGTTAGACCGAGTTTGGAGTCAAGTAAAACCTTTATATGATTCATTACATTGTCATGTTCGTGCAAAACTAGGTGATAAATATGGCACTGATAAAGTACCTCAAAATAAGCCTATTCCTGCACATTTATTAGGTAATATGTGGGCTCAAAGCTGGGGTAACATCTACGAGTTAGTGGCTCCTGACAATGCTGATCCTGGTTATGATGTAACTAAGCTATTAGCAAAACATAACTATGATGAAGTTCAAATGGTACGTGGGGCAGAAAAATTCTTTACTTCAATGGGTTTTAAGCCATTACCCGACACTTTCTATGAACGTTCATTATTTACTAAACCAAAAGACCGTGATGTACAATGTCATGCGTCAGCTTGGGATATAGATGCTAAAGACGACTTACGTATTAAAATGTGTATTCAGCGTACCGGTGAAGAATTTTCAGTTATTCACCATGAATTAGGTCATAACTTCTATCAACGTGCTTATAAAGATCAACCACTTTATTATCAAGAAAGTGCGAATGATGGTTTTCATGAAGCAATTGGCGATACTATCGCATTATCTGTTACTCCTGGTTACTTAAAAGAAATTGGTTTATTAGATAAAGTACCTGATGAATCTAAAGATTTAGGCCTATTAATGAAAATGGCAATGGATAAAATTGCATTTATTCCATTTGGCTTAATGGTTGATCAGTGGCGCTGGCAGGTATTCTCAGGTGAAGTAACACCTGAAAACTATAATAAAGCTTGGTGGGATTTACGTCAAAAATACCAAGGCGTAATGGCACCAATTGAACGTACTGAAAACGATTTTGATCCAGGTGCTAAATACCACGTACCAGGAAATACACCTTATACACGTTATTTCTTAGCGCATATATTACAATTCCAATTCCATAAATCTTTATGTGAAATTGCAGGTAATAAAGAAGCGATACACAGATGTTCTGTATACAATTCTAAAGAAGCTGGTGAACGTTTAAATACCATGTTAGAAATGGGTTCAAGTAAAACTTGGCAAGAAGCATTAGCAGTTGTAACTGGCAAGCCTGAAATGGATGCCTCTGCCATTTTAGAATATTTTGCACCGCTTAAAAAATACCTAGATGAGCAAAATAAAGACCGTCAATGTGGTTGGTAAACTAAATCGACAACGTATTTTTAGTTAATCCCCTTTGTAAAAAGTAAGCTGTCTTTTCTTACTTTTTACAAAATTATTTTAAAATAATTAAGCCAGCGACTATTTACTCTAGTGGCTGGCTTTATTGAGTAAATTACTATTAATTAAAATTGCGCGGAAAATTAAATTAAAAAGCAAAAGCACTCTCCTAAATCATTAACAATGATAACTGTTCAATAGAATAAATATTCTATAAAATACTTTCCTAACAAATTACAAAAATACGATGAATTTAATAAAGTTATAAATTTTTAGTCTATCATTCTTAAAACTGTCATCAAAGTTTGACAAGCTGAATTTCAAAATACAACAAAATCAACAATATTACTCATTACAGGAAGCTAAAATGAAAATGCAAGTGCGCAAAAAGTTTTTACCATTTGCTATCGCAGCAAGTCTAGGCTCAGTGAATACCTTTGCTAATGATACTGCTTCAGCATTAAAAGGTTCAATCATAGGGCCAAATGGCAATCCGGCAACAGGTACCAAGATAACCATTACTCATATTCCTTCAGGCTCTGCTAAAACAACACTCATTGGTCAGTCAGGTGGTTTTAGCACTAAAGGTCTTCGCGTTGGTGGTCCATATAAAATCGAAGTTGAATCAGAGCAATTTGAAGATACTGTTGTTAATAATATTTTCTTAACTTTAGGTAAGACATACCCAATATCTGTGCAACTAAAATCAAAATCAGATATGGAGCAGATAGTTGTTACAGGTCGTCCACTATCAATGCAATCAGGTGGTACTGGTCCTGCAACACATTTCACCTTAAGTGATATTGAAAACCGCCCTGCAATTAATCGTGATATAAAAGATATTGTTAGAACTGATCCGCGTATATACATTGATGAATCAAGCAGTGGTGCGATTCAATGTGCCGGTGGTAACCCAAGATTCAATAGCTTGACTTTAGATGGCGTTCGTATGAACGATAACTTTGGTCTAAATAGTAATGGTTATCCCACTGAGCGTATGCCTTTTTCTTTTGATTCAATTGAACAAGTTGCTGTAGAACTTGCACCATTTGATGTGCAATATGGCGGTTTTACCTCATGTAACATCAATGCTGTATCAAAATCTGGTACTAATGAAATTAATGGTGGTGTTTTTGTTGATTATACCAGCGATTCATTATCAGGTGATAAAGCCGATGATGTTTCAAAAGACATCGGCAGCTATGATGAAAAACGCTACGGTTTTAACGTAGGCCTACCATTAATAGCAGATACTTTATTTTTATTCACTTCATATGAAAAATTAGAAGGCTCTCAAATTTTTGAGTACAACGCTTTTGGTACTGGTGATAATGATATTGATCAATCCATAATTGACCGTATTATTGATATTGCAAAAACTAAATACGATTATGATCCCGGTACATTGGTACCAAGTATGCCTGTTGAAGATGAAAAGCTATTAATTAAACTTGATTGGAATATAAACGACGATCACCGTGCTAGTTTTGTTTATAATTACAACGATGGTTTTAGTTTAAGCCAATCTGATGCTAGCTCTAGTCGCCTCTCTTTATCGAATCATTTTTATGAACGTGGTGCTGAACTTCAATCATATGTCACATCTATCTATTCAAACTGGACCGATGATTTTTCTACAGAAGTGAGAGTTGGTTATTCAAAGTTAGATAACCGTCAAATTTCTCTTGATGGTACTTCAGGTTTCGGTGAATTTAGAGTGGAAACTGAAAATGGAAGTGTTTATTTAGGACCTGATGATTCTCGCCAAGCAAACAAATTAAAATATGATAATTTATCGTTAAAACTCGCAGGTAATTACTACCTAGGTGACCATGAACTTTCATTTGGATACGAAATGGAAGAACTTGATGTATTTAATATGTTTGTACAACACAATGAAGGCGAATATCGCTTTAGTAAAACAAAAATCACTGAAAATGGCATAGAAAAAACAATCAGTGCCATTGAGAATTTTGAAAATGGTGTCGCACGTGTTTACTATGGTAATGCAAGCTCTCATAACCCTATAGACGCAGCCGGTGAATTTAAATACGCTTTAAATACGCTTTACGCACAAGATAAGTTTGACTTAGTTGATTACGACATGACTATCACTATGGGCTTACGTTATGACTGGTATACAAGTAATGATATACCAAACCAAAATGACGCATTTCAAGCGCGTTATGGTTATTCAAACCAACAAAATTTAGATGGTGTGAGCTTATTACAACCAAGACTTGGTTTAAATTGGCGTTATGATGATCAACTCGAAATTCGTGGTGGTATAGGCTTGTACTCTGGCGGTAACCCAAATGTTTGGATTTCTAATAGCTATTCAAATGATGGTATTCGTAATATTCAAGTTAATCAAAAAAATATGCAAATTCTTGGTCCTGATGCTGTTGCCTTTAATGGCACAGGGCGCCCAGGTTACGATATCCCTGTAGATTTATTTAATGAAGTTGGACAAGGTGGGGCTGATGACAGTACTAATGTAACAGATCCTGATTTTGAAATTCCATCTGAATGGAAAGTATCCCTAGGTGCTACTTATATCAATGAATCTGATTATGTCTTCAACGTTGATTACTTATATACCAATAAACAGGATTCAGCAGTAATTTATAACTTAGCTGATAAAGTGGTTTCTTTAGCACCCGACGGACGCCCAGTTTATGATAGCGTAAACCATAAATATAAGTCAGACTTTTTGTTAACAAATGCTGAAGGTGATGATGCTTATTCACATGTGTTATCATTTTCGGTGAATAAATCTTTTGATAATGGTATCGATGTAGCAGCATCATATGCTTATACCGTAGCAGAAGAAATTCATCCAATGACTAGCTCTGTAGCCTTCTCTAACTATCATAATATTGCTGTTTCAAACCCTCAAAATCCGGATTTAAGCACTTCAAATTATGAAATTCCACATAGATTTACCTTGAGCTTGGGCTATAGTCATGAATTTATGGCTGGATATAAAACACGTTTTAACCTATTTGGTCAAGCAAGCCAAACAAATCCATACTCGTATACTTTTTCGAGAAATACACGTGGTTTAGGCTTTAATGATGAAGATCGTCAATTACTATACGTACCAACTGAAAATGATTCTAAAGTTACATACGGTGAAGATTTTGACCTAGAAGCTTTTAACAACTGGGTAAGTAGTGAAGGGTTAACACGAGGTCAAATAGCTGACCGTAATGAAATAGATGGTGACTGGTGGCTGACATTTGACTTAAAAGTTGAACAAGAATTTGCCGGTTATACTGATGAGCATAAAGGATCAGCATACTTTGTAGTTAAGAATGTTGGCAACCTATTAAATTCTGATTGGGGTGTACTTAAAAATGGCGATAGCATGCAAGCTGCTGTTACTGCTAAAGTTATAGATGGCCAATATCAATTTAACGAGTTCCATAACCCAGCTGGAACAAGTGTACAATTTAAACCTTCGGTTTGGGAAATTAGATTAGGCGTGAAATATACATTTTAAATAGCAACTACATGGCTATCTATATTAAAAAACCAGTCAAGAGACTGGTTTTTTACAAACTAAAACTGCGCAGAGAAATTAATTGAATAGATATCATAATCTGACCAGGTATCATCAGATGCATTCGATTGATACCCTACACTTAAAGCGTAGTTTTGGTTAAAGAAGTGTTTTGCGCCTATTGAATAATCATCTTCATCATTATAGCTAGTTGATATAGATGTTTTATCATTAAAGTAAAAAGCTAAATTACCCGATAAGTCATTATCATAATCATAATCATAATCATCATCATGATGGTGATAACTAAGTCCTGCCACTAAATACTGACCACCATCTAAAGCACGAAAATATTTAGATGAAAGCATTTGATGATTAAAATCATCATCCGTATTGTAAGGAAAACCAATGTAGTCTCTACCCTCTAATTGGTGATTATATGAAGCGAAAAGTGATAATCTGTATCAAAGCCTTTTGATTTATTTGCATATGCGTTAACTATCAAATCTTCTGAAATAAGATAACCAACTCTCGCGTTATAATGATCTGAGCTACCTGAGTCATAATCATAATATGAATAAGATCCACCAATTACAAAGTTGTTAATAAATAAATTACCGCCACCATTAAAGCGTTCAGAATTATCATAGTGAGAATAATTTCCAAATACATTGGTTGATGAGTTAATATATTTAAATTGATCTAACGGCCCTAATGTTTGTTGTTTTTCGAAAAAATATGTTATGCCAACACTTGTTGCATCATAAGAACGGCTACTATCTACATTAGTGTATCCTATTGAAGAAAAAGATTGATATTCCTCAGCCATTACAATTGAGACAGATAAAAGAAGGCTTGGGGTGATTATTAATAATGGTTTCAATTTCATTTTATACATTCCTAATTGTATATATATACCTGACTTTATAAGTACATTTTGAAGTTGGTATGTATAATAATTCGGATATTTAATAATGGTAAGTTATTAACTGTTTGAAAATGTAGTAAATATTTCCATTTGGAAATAATAGATCTTAATAGAGAAGCTAAATTGTTGTGCTTCCCTATTAAGTTTCATATTTGTATTTTATAGTACAAACTGACTTAAGATTTTATACACATCATTAATATTATCACCCGCTTTAAATTCTTTAGTTAAAGGTTCAAGCTCTGAGCCTATCCAGATTTTTAACTCAGCATCTAAATCAAAGTGCCCTGCACTTTCTTTACTAAACTTAGTTACTTTTGAATACGGAATTGAAAGTAACTCAACTTTAGATCCAGTTACACCTTGTTTATCAACTAAAATTAAACGTTTATTAGTAAATACAAACATATCTCTAATTACTTTATATGCTTTTTGTATTGCTTCGCCATCTATTAAACAATCGCCAAGTACTTTGTCTAAATCATCGCTGTCTACTTCACTGGCATTACCTAGTAAACCACTTAAAAGACCCATATTAATTTCCTTTTATAAGTTGAGCGGAAAAAGCTTCGATTCAGCTTCTTTCCAATTACTTGTTTGTATTACATTTGGTACTGTATTGATAATATAGTTCAATTCACCCGTATGACGCAGTAATGACAATGCCATACATTGCTCCACTAAAGCCTGTGGATTATCTAAATTATAGCCATAGCCTTTTAAATAACTTTCAAAAATAGTTTTATCAGATAAAGCAAGCAGTAAACCAGGTGATGTAAATTCAAATACAGGCTCTGGACATACAACTGCATCACCAAAATCAATAATGCCGCATAATTCAATGCCGTTTTGTGTACGTTTTACCAATAGATTCCCAGGGTGAAGGTCAGTATGAATAAAACAGTTCTTTCCTGTTTTATATTCAATATTGATAGAATCTAAATAAGGCTTTAAATCCGATAAAAACCTTTGGATTAATCCTTGTCTTTCACGTTTCACATACACATTTTTAAATTGTGTTTCTAGAAATTCTGGCCAATTAAGTGTGATCTCTGGTAATTCAGGAACTTCTAGATCGTGTAATACTTTAGAAAATTGACCTAATTGTTTAGCAATTTCAACTTTATCAGCTTGCGTTGTTTCAGTAAGAATATTTGATAATATTTCTCCTTCAACAAAACTCATAAAAATATAATCCCAATTATGATACTTTCCATGAAGCATTAATTTAGGTATAGCTAAATCGAGTTCGACATCATCAAATAACTTTAGAGCAGCAATTTCAGCTATGGCTTGTTGAGACCAGTTTGGTGGCACAAGTTTTAGAACATACTTTTCTTCAGCTGTAAAAATAAAAACTGGATTAGCCCCTTCATCCACTCTTTCACAGTGAGTAAACTGAAGATTGTTGATATTGGCTAAATGCGCTACTAAAGGGTGCCAAAATTCAAAATCTAGATGATCTATCATGTCACAAGCTAAATCATAATCTGGATTTTCAGGCAATGATAATGCGCTGTTATAATCAGCTAAAAAGTTGGTTTTCAAGTGTTTTTCCATTAATCATTTGTTTATATTGCCAATCATTATCATGGCATAATTGTAAAATCTGAATATCTATTGGTAAGTCATTTTTTCCAGGTTCTATACTAATTAAATATTCTTTATCTTGCGTTTTTTTAACTTGTGTCACTTGTAAGATGGATTTTAACTTTTGTTCAAAATCAGGAATCACACTTGCCATTCTTAAAGTAATATATGATAAGTCAGCTTCATTGGTTAAAGTTTGATGCTCCCTTAACACGCCATTTTCCAAATACAATACTTGTTCACATAAGCGCTCTAATTCACTTAAATCATGAGAGCTTAATATAAAGGTCGTTTCACCCGACAAGTTTGCAACAAGCTCTCTGACTTCCCTTGCATGTAAAGGATCTAACCCTGCGGTAGCTTCATCTAACATCACAATTTTTGGTTCACCTATTAAAGCTTGAGCTATGGTTACACGCTTTCGCATACCATGAGATAACGCCTCTGGTTTTTCATTTAAAACCTCTTTTAGACCAACTAAATCTAACGTACGCTGTGCTTCATATTTACTTTTTCTAGTATCAAATCCTTGTAATTGTCCATAAAACTTAAGTTGTTGTGCGATTGAAAATCGCGGGTCTAACTGTGCATCTTGAGGTAAAGCGGCTAAATTGCCAAATGTAGCTGCACTACCAGGTTTATGTCCCATTATTGAGACTTCACCGGAAGTTTGCTGAATATAACCACATAAAATACTAAATAAAGTGGTTTTACCTGCACCATTTGGTCCAACAAGAGCCACAGGTGCACCTTTGTTAATTTCAAAAGACACATTGTTTAATGCCTGTTTTGCACCAAATAGTTTATCGATATTAGAGACTTTAATTAAAGGCTGATTTTGTAAAGCACTCATAATGCACTCCTTTTCATAAAGATGCTGGCTAACGCTAAATATGCCGATGTTTGTACTAAAGGAATAATATAATGACTTAAGCCAAGTCCTTGCTGACCAACAACTTCATCCAATTGCATTCCAGGAAACACATAGTTAAGGTAAGCCGCCGTAGGAATTTTATACTCTAATATACCAACAAATATTGAGCCCAAGCCAAAAAATAACAGTGTCATCACTGCTGTTAATTTTGCAGATTTCACAAAACTATTAAAAAATGCCATTAAAGCAATAAAAGGTAATACAGCGATAAATAATTCTTTAAACAAGTAAATTGATTTAGTTAAAGCAGGTATAAATAAACTCGCATCACGCCAAATTGCCATTATAGTAGTTGCAAACAAGGTCAGTAAAATAAGTACTGAAATTATCATCACTTGTCCTAAAAATCGACCAAATAATATTTCATTCCTACTTGCGCGAAGAGAGATAAACCTTAAAGTGCCACGCGTTCTATCTGCACAAGTTTGGTCGCTTGTTGCAATCACAGCAAATATTGGAAATGAATAAATGGCAATTAACCAATAAAGTGATAACTCCGAAACTGGCCAATTGAGTAATTCAGATAAGCCTAACACGCCAAACATTTGTTTGGCCATGTCTTTAAAGCCTTCTGAAGAAACAATACTCACAGCCGAATTTACTGGGTAATATAAGATAATAAACCAAGCTGTTGCAAAAGCAAGTACTGCCAACATGCCCCGTTTGGTAAAAAATAAACGTATTAATTCAAATTTGATTAAGGCCCAAATGCGCCAGGAACTAGATTGTAAATGTTGTACGGATAGCAAAATAACAGCTCACTATTTTATTGTTTTAGTTACCCTAATATTGAGGCACTAAAATAGCGAGCTTTCTTTTGTAAAAAAACATTAAAATTTATTGTGGGTCAAGCATTAGTCACTTCAATATTATTCGTTTGGACAAACTCAGAATTCGTTTCTTTAATAAATATCACTGAAACAGCGCCTAAAACCATAGAGCCACCAGCAAGCATGATAATATTAATCGCCTGATTTTCAAAAACAGTACTTAAGATCCAACCAGCTAAAATACCCGAAACAATTTGCGGTGCAGCAATAGTAAAGTTAAATATTCCCATATATACACCCGTTTTTTGGAGCGGTAATGAACCAGCCAAAATAGCATAAGGTAAAGCTAGGATAGCCGCCCAAGCAATCCCCACTCCTATCATAGGAATAAATAGTGTAACAGCCCCTTTAGGTACTGTTATTTCAGTGATAAATAAATTAACTAAGGTAGGCTCAGTGTTTGAAATCAGCATAAAACTTAAATAACCTAAACCACCCGCTAATAATGAAAGTGAATACACCAACTTGCGGCCAAACGTATTTGCCAATTTTGCTAAAACGATTGAGAAAAAAGCCGCAAATAAAGAATATGCGGCAAATAATATACCTACCCAATCGCCAGCCGCTCCTTTAGCTTGTGCGATATGTTCTGGTACACCTCCAGCAGATTGAATATAAGTAGGATCAAACCACTTTACGTCTATTCCCCAAACATGTTGCGCAATTGCAGGCATGGTATATACCCACATAATGAACAAAGCAAACCAAGAAAAAAATTGCACTACAGCTAAACGTTTCATTACTACTGGCATAGATTTCATTAAACCAACAAAATCTTTCAGTTTTTCAGTCAGTGTTTTCTCTTGTGCTTGTTCTTTAGCGACTTCATCACTATCCATACCTTTAAATGCATAATATTCTTTAGGTGCATATTCTTTTGTTCTAAATACAGTCCAAAGCACAGTACCTAAAAGTACAGTAGCACCGATATAAAATGCCCACACAACAGAAGGCGCAATACTGCCTGCTTTTGAAGTATTTTCCAGGCCCACAACATTAGTTAGTACAAAAGGTAAAATTGAACCAACAACGGCACCTATATTAATTAGGAAAGCTTGAATTGAATAACCTTGATTCATTTGCTTGTCTGGTACCATATCTGATACCAAGGCACGAAATGGCTGAAAAGCAATATTAAATGATGCATCCATTACGGCTAACATCATGGCACCAAATAACATCGGCGTTATAAATGCAACAAATAACGGCGCATTAGGCATTAATAACATGCCAACAGTGGCAGAGATTGCACCTATTAATATATAAGGGTTACGTCGGCCAAATCGATTCCAAGTACGATCCGATGCAGAGCCAACTAACGGTTGGATCAATAACCCCATAATAGGCGCTACTAACCAAAATAATGACAGTGAATGCAGATCTGCACCCAAATCTGATAAAATTCGGCTCACATTTGCATTTTGTAATGCAAAACCAAATTGCACCCCTAAAAAACCAAAACTAACATTCCATATCTGCCAAAAACTTAACTTAGGTTTATTATTCATTATTTTTTCTCACTTTATAAACTAAAGACCCGAGTGCCGGTATATTTAATTTTATTAATCCTTGACCATTTTTCACTATAAGTGCGTTAGTATCACCAGATAACGCATCTACTAAAGTATATTGCCCATTGTTCAGTTGCCATTGTGTTATTAATTTTTTAGATATTGATACTTCAAGTTTAGCTTCTGATGTATCAAATTGATTGATCACGATATAGCTTTGTTTTTCATTAAAGCGGGTAAAAGCTAATAATGATGATTTCTTTTCTTCTTGTTTTATTTCAAGTGGTGAAAACGCGCCATCTGCAAAAATACTATCGTGAGATAAGTTTAATAAACGACTATAAAAAGTGCGTAAGATTTGTTCTTTCTCAGTTAACAAGCCGCCATCAAATTTACCTTTATTCATCCATCGTTGATGAGCAGGTACACCAATATAATCAAAAATACTTGTGCGACTCGGTTTGCCAAATCCTGCATCTTCAGAGCCATCTTCACCTAACTCTTGACCAAAATATAATAAATTAGGTGCAGCACTTATTAAGCTAGAGACCACCATAGCCGGTTTACCTTTATTGCCATCCCCTGCAAATTCGGGGCTAGCAATGCGTTGTTCATCATGATTTTCTAAAAAATGTAACATGTGCTCAGAAATATCTGAAGATTTTTCAAATGAGGTGAAAAGTGTTTTTGCATCTTGTTTACCCTGCATGATAGCTTTCAACGTGTCATAAAAATCGACCTTATCATATAAATAATCCATTTTTCCTAATTGAATAAATGGACGGTACAAACTTGGATTATAAACTTCAGCAAGAATAAAGGCATCTGGATTTTTTACTTTGATAGAAGAATTTAAAAAACTCCAAAACTCAACAGGTACCATTTCTGCCATATCATATCTAAATCCATCTACGCCCTTATCTACCCAATAAAGCGTAATATCACGAAATTTATACCAGCTATCAGGTAAGTCTTTATTCTGCCAAAAATCAAAATGAGCTTCATAACCCAACTTTTCATAACCTTTAGGGAGACTTGGGAAGTCATAACTGCCATCAGGTTTAACACCATAGTTAACTTTTACAGTCTCATACCAATCATTAAAATGAGGTTGTGCTTTACGACTACCATTACCTGTCCACTTTGCTGGTGATTCTAAAAACTGACCGTCCGCTAAAATATGTTTATCACCACCTAATGTTTGATAATCATTTAAAGACTCTGGCACCTTGAAATCTTCTCCAACAACATAATAAAAGTTATTATTTTTAGCATATTCTAGGCTAGTATCATCATTGGCACCAAAATCAGACACTCCTTGAGGGTTAGATAATGACTTATAATTTCGCGCAATATGATTAGGTACTATATCTATAATGACCTTCATATCATGTTGATGAGTACGTTTGATCAGTGATACAAATTCGTTTAAGCGGTTTTTAGGGTTTATTGCAAGATCTGGATTAACATTATAATAATCTTTTATGGCGTATGGTGAGCCCGCACGTCCTTTAACGATATCAGGGTCGTCATGGCTAATACCAAATTTAGAATAATCAGCAATTACACCATGATGTAATACCCCTGTATACCAAACATGGCTTACACCAAGGGCTTTTATTTCTGTTAAAGCGACATCTGTGAAATCATTAAATTTACCTACACCATTTTCTTCAAGTGTTCCCCATACCTTATTATTTGTATTTTTATTACCAAATAAACGCGTAAACACCTGGTATATCACCGGCTTTGTTTGGGTTAGTACTTGAGGGTGAGCTTGTTTTCTCGCACTTTCGCAAGACGTTAATGTGCCAACACCGATTACTAAGCATGACAGCAGTACAAGTTTCGATTGTTTTAATGTTTTTTGATACGTCACTTTATGAACCTTTAGTTGCCTGTATCAAAATACTAATCTTAACCTGCGCTGACTAACATGCCTTGCATACGTATTCAGTGTGAATTAATCTTATTTTTATTTAATCACACCATAATTAATAAACACTCGAGAGCAAACTTTGTTGGTTTAATCCTCTTCTAATGCACTTAGCATATCAACTAACTGGGATAAGTGGCTAAATCTCACATCTATTTCAGAATCCTCACTCCCAAATTTTTTCCTTAATTTAGCTAAATTATTTTGAGCTGCAAATGAATCTTCAGAGCCAAACCAAGACACAAATGCATCGAGTGATTCTTGTTGCTTAATTACCTTTTGATCCGCTTCAACATCATCCAGTTTTGTTTCTAGCCCTTCATTTAAATTACTTTGATCTGCCAAATCAAATTGACTGATGCTTGATACTTCACCATTTTCTTTTAAGTAAACGCTAGACTTTTGGATCGTACCCAAAGCATTATTATGACTATCTTTTAAAGTAAAGTTATTATCTGCACTACCTAAATAAATGGCTCCGATTCCCGCATCTTTAATAGACGTTAACTGTTTATCACCATTGTCATTTAAATGCCAAATCTGTAATTGTTCAAAAATGGCATCATTTTCATCAATCCACATATTACCGTCGTCGTCATGTACCGCTAATTCCTTAAATCCTTGTCCCGACACACCACCAAACATTTCAGAACCATTATTAATATCACCATCTTGATTTTTATCTAATACTAAAAATCCTGAACCTTGTCCAATAAAAGCTAAATTCTCTTTGTCACCATCATTATCAATATCAAAATCAAATTTAACTTGGCTAAAAGCAGGACCATTTCCCGCGATATCGAGTACTAAGGGATCATAAACGAATGGGCTTGTAGTATTTGAAATACTGAGTTGCTCTTGTTTAAAGTAACTTCGTTCCATTGACAGTGATAAATCAAAATTAATAGTTCGTCCATCAGCTAAAATCACCTCTCCTTGTGCTTGAAATTGCATTGTTTCTAGCTCATATTCAATAAAATGAGATGACATAAAAAACTGACCAGCTTGTAAATCTTCGCTTCCTTGAAAACTTACTGATTCACTTTTGTTTTGTAAAGAACCTTGAGTTAAACTTAATGATTGGTTTTGTGAAGTAGAGGCTACATTTTCTGAATTATTTTGCCATGAAGTAATTGATAAGTTTTGACCAACAAAATCTGAGATTAAGCTTTCTATATTACTTTCATGTCGTAACGAATATGAATTAGAGTTTAAACTGGTTATATTTGAAGATGATAATTGCCGATTTCTGTTAGCTGCGATTTCTCTAGCCGTATATGTATATTGTGTATCAACAACCGAAATCGAGCCGGCAAGCTGTATACCGTCTTGGTTTTCAGTATTTCGAGTTGCTGACGAAATAAGTTGTCGTTGTTCAAAGTCAAGTGAATGGCGAGAATGTTCAACAGCCATATCGAGCCGATAATTATCAATTTTCATATCAATACACATCCGTGGTAGTGAGTTTTAAATGTATGATTTTATATCGGCCAAAGTTTGAATGATCTGAGCAATACTTTCCTGTTATTACCGTTTTTCTATTTTACTGTGTACTTATCAATAATTATGACTATAAAGCCTCTAAAAATATTTTATGTGAAGCTAAATTATCTACTGTTCGATCTATTAATATTTTTAAGTTCTTCATTAAATCAAAAATTTGTTCATCTGATAAAGAGTTGGCTATAGGATGATAATCTTGTGGTATTAAATTCTGACCTATCATGACTTGTTGCCAAGCTATCTCAGTAAACAACTCATCTTGTTCACGAAAAACTTTACCTGATTGTGCAAATAAAGCCATTTTTTTTGTTAATGTATCTGGTACTTCCATTCTCTGACATGCCCGCCAAAAATCACTATCATCTCTTTGATTTAATTTGTAATGCAAAATAATAAAGTCTCGCATTTGTTTTGACTCTATTTTAGATTGACGGTTAAATTCCGTTACTTCCATTGATTTAATACCGCTATGTGGAAAGAGTTTAACTAAACGAATTGCTGCTGTTTGAATTAAATGAATATTAGTTGACTCTAATGGCTCAAAAAAACCATTTGATAACCCTATCGCAACAACATTTTTGTTCCATTGTTTACGTCGTACTCCAGTTTTAAATGGGATAACTTTTGGTTCAGCTAAAGGCTTGCCATCTAAATGAGAAAGTAATTTGTCTTTAGCTTGTTCATCTGTCATATATTTACTTGAATAAACTAAGCCATTACCTATTCTATGCTGCAAAGGAATTCGCCATTGCCAACCCGATTCATGGGCTGTTGAACGCGTATAAGGCGTTAGCGACTCAACTGACTCGCACGGTACTACTATTGCGCGATCACAAGGTAACCAATGAGAATAATCTTCAAATCCTGTACTTAAAGTTTGTTCAATTAAAAGTGCTTTTAGACCTGTACAATCTACAAATAAATCACCTTCAATTATTCTTCCTGCTTCAAGAACAATGTTTTTAACAAAACCAGAGTTATCATTTAAGTTAACTTGATTTACAATACCTTCAATGCGATTTACCCCCATACTTTGGCTAAATGTACTCAGTAGTTTGGCATATAAACCTGCATCAAAATGATAGGCATATTCAACACCAGGTAAATTTGTACCTTCAATACCAGATAGCTTTTTGAATTTATTTTTTTTGGCTGCCTGATAGTTAACTGAATAGTCCCAATAATTTGAAGTATTTCCACCTTGTTTGGCTTTTAGCCAAAAGTGATGAAAATCACAAAAAGGAAAATTTTTACCTATGCCACCAAATGCATGCATATAGCTATCGCCTAGCTTGCCCCAATTATCAAATTCAATGCCTAGTTTTATTGTCGCTTTTGTTTCTTGTATAAATATTTTTTCATCTAAGCCGATGGCATTATTTAAATGAATAAGAGGAGGGATTGTCGCTTCGCCAACGCCTATAGTGCCAATTTCATCTGATTCAACAAGTGTGATATCAACTGTTTTACCTAACGTTTTTGCCATTAAAGCCGCAGTGATCCAGCCCGCTGTACCGCCACCTACAATAACGACTTTTTGAATTTTATTGTTATGCATTACCCTCTCCAATCTCGCACTAACAAAAAAGCCCCTGAAAAATAAATTTCAAGGGCTTATGTTTTTCATTATAAACTTTTATTAAAACTTGTAGCTTAGTCCAAGTAAATAAGTACGACCATAATCTTGGTAATCACGTACTTGTAACTTGTTATCACCACTTAATGTGGTAAACGGTTCTTCCGTAATATTTTGAACTTGGAATGATACTGATAATCCTTGAAGGTTTTCATTATCAAATTCTTCAAAACTATAGCCCAATTGCGCATCCCAAATTGTTTCACCTAAGATATCAACTTGTTGAGATTTAAAACCGATACCGTATACATCGCCTTTAAAGTCACTACGTTTACGCATGCTAGCACGGGCTTGGAAACCTGATTTTTCATAGTAAAATGTCAAGCTTTGAATGGTATCTGATAAACCTGGTAATTCGTATTCTTCACCATTTTGGTCTTCCATATCAGATTCAATACCCGTATGGCTAGCCATTAAACCAAAACCATCTAAAGAGTCAGCAAATAAATTTAACGGTAAAGTAACTGCTAGCTCGTAACCCCAAAGGTCACCACCACCGCCATTCACTTTACGACTACCACTACCTTTAGAATGTTCTGGCACTATGCCTGTTGCCGGATCTGCAACGCCAGTCATATCTACTTCAAAGGTTTCATCAAATATCCACTGATTAATATCTTTATGGAATAATGCAACAGAGAAATAACCTTCATCATCAAAGTAGTTTTCATAAGATAAATCAATACCCGTTGCTTCTTTTGGCTCTAATTGAGTATTTGCACCACTTACACTCCAATAATACCCTTCATTATTCACTTGCTCTGCGTTATAAGTTGCATTTATTGAAGCATGCATTTCATCCATTTTTGCGCGAGATATAGTTTTAGCAATACCAAAACGTAATGACTGAGATTCATCTAACTTCAAATTTAAATTAAGACTAGGTAAAAGGTGCGAATAACTATGACTCTCATAGTTAGGGGTTAATGCAACTAACTTACTCGAATCTATACTAACGTAAGCCCCCGTAGAAGACTGTTTAGTATGTACATAACGTAAACCAACACCACCTGTTAATGCCATATCAGCTATTTCAGTATCAATATCAGCTTGTACAAATGCTGAAGAAATTTTTTCATCAACTGTCCATGAAGAAGTTGCATGTTTAGTATCAGTTAAGCTTTCTGCCAGTAACGAATAATAACCATCATCAATTAGACCTTTAGAGTCATAGGCTATCATGTCACCCATGCCTATAAAGTCGAGTGATACTGAGCCTTTTCGATATTGCTCTGGTACCACTAAAGTGCCAGGAAAAGCATTTAATGTCATAAAGTAGCCTTCAGACACTTTTTGCTTCTCTCTCTCCCTACGTGATACACCATAAGTTATTTTTGATACAAAATCAGACTCAATATTTTGTGTTGCGGCAAACTTTAATGCTTTTAATTCATCTTCTATCGTAGGTGTATTGATAAAACCGTCTTGACCTGTATCTTTTAATGGCGAATCACCATTAATACCTAACTTATTATTAAGCGCTGTACTACCACCCCAAGATAACGGACCACCAAGTTGAATTAAGTTATAGTCACTATAATCAAGTTCATGGGAGAATGTTGCGCCTGTATTGCCAGAGTTAAACTCATAACCAATATTATCTGCTATACCTTGATCATTACCTCGCCCAGTACCTGAATAACTTTCCATGCTCCAAATTTTACGATCAACATTTGAATAACTTGCATCAACCTCTAATGACCAATTATCATTTAAGTCGTATTGCGTATTAAAACCAAATGATGTTAATTCAGCCTTACGTTCTTCATGATCATTACGTACAACAACACGCTGACCTTCAGTTGTACCGCTAGTTATAAAGTTTGAATCTAGGTCGACAATTGCATTATTGTCACGAAAAGAACCTTGACCCCAAGCAAATGGCACTTCGATACCGCGTAAAATTTTAGTATCTAAAAAATCAACATATAATGCATCAAAAGTAATATGCAGTTGATCATTTGGCGTAGCTTCAATTACTAACATAGTTGAATCACGTTCTAATTCAGATGAACGTACAAATGGTTTTGCACCACCCAAGACTGAAGCATTTGGATCTATATCATTTCCTGAAGAATCTTTATATTGTACACATTCACCTGAAGTTTCATCACATGATTTATATCCTAACTCAGGATATCCCCATGCATTCCAACGTTTCTCTTGATTTGGCGAACTCATACTTGAATGTGCAAATGCAACGCCAATTGTATCGTCAGCGAATTGATCTAAATATGAAAAAGTCCCTCTAAAACCAGAATCTTCACCATCTGGATTTAATTTATCAAAGCTTGTCTTTTCAAATTGGGTATTAATTTGAATCACTTGACCATCTTGAGACAAAGGTTTGATAGTTTGCATATCAATCACACCCGCAATACCTTCACCTTCCAGTGTGGCATTTGGTGTTTTATAAACAATAACGCCACTCATGATTTCAGATGGATATAAATCAAACTCTACGCCACGGTTATCACTAATTGAAACTTGTTCACGGCCATTAAATGTAGTGCCACTTTCATTTTCACCAAAACCACGAATAGTAACCCTGCTTGCACGACCATCTAAGCGCTGTGCTGCTAAACCTGGTAAACGCGCAATTGACTCTGCAATGGATGAATCTGGTAATTTACCGATATCCTCTGCTGAAATAGATTCAACTACATTTGATGAAAAACGTTTAGTATTAATAGATTCAACAATACTACGGCGAAATCCGCGTACTTCTATTACTTCAACTTCTTTAGCAGCTGCTTCTTTTTCTTTTTGTGTTTCTTCTGCTGCATATACTGAAAATGAACCTACTCCAGCACTTAATAAAGCGAGTGTTAATATACTTGGTTTGAATACTGACATTTTATTACCCCGAATAACCATTTATTAGTTCCAATTTAAGTGCCATTACAAACTAGCCTTGCACCAAAATGGGTTGCATTTGTTGTCATAAAAATCATAACGGACACATTGCAACTGAGACAACTCACTGCATACGTATTCAGTAAAATTTAGTTACATTTTTATTTACAAGTTAATAACAAACTTTGCTGCATATCACTTAAAAACAAAGGCTAAGCGTATATTAGTTGCATTCTTATACATTTTAATCTCAGTAACAACACTTAGCAGCTGATTATATATAGCAAACAGTTACATTTGATTAATTATAAATTATCGGTGAAAATCACAACAATTTATTAAATTTTTGTAATTCGATAAAATACAAAAATAAACCAATTGGTAATACCAATCCTTTAATTTAAAAAAAATAATAAAAAGCAGTAAAAATAGACTGTAGGGATAGTTCCATTACAAATAAGTGCATTACTTAAATTCAAGAAAATTAAATTGGTCAATATAAACTTAAAAAACAACCTTTCTTTATTAAAACTCCCTCAAAAATATCTTTGGCTCATATTTTATAAATTAATTTTTATGCATACGTATGTAGGGTTTTTACAGTAAAAATTGGATCACGTATGCTTTTTACAAGATCAAATTATTTAATAAAAAATAAATTAACTAGGTGTAAATATACTTGTGGTTAATGAGGTTTTGGAGAAAGAGTATGGCTAAGCAAGATTGGTGGCAAGGAGCCGTTATATATCAAATTTACCCTCGCAGTTTTCAAGATACTAATAATGATGGTATAGGGGATATTCCTGGAATTATTAGCCGTTTAGACTATATAAAAAGCCTAGGTGTTGATGCTATATGGGTTTCACCATTCTTTAAATCTCCAATGAAAGACTTTGGTTATGACATTAGTGACTACAGAGATATAGATCCATTATTTGGCAATATAGCCGATTTTGACGATTTAATAGCACAAGCCCATCAGCGCGATATAAAGATAATTATTGATCAAGTACTTAGTCATACATCTGATCAACACACCTGGTTTACACAAAGCCGTAAAGATTTAATAAATACCAAAGCAGATTGGTATGTTTGGGCTGATGCAAAACAAGACGGTACAGCGCCTAACAACTGGCTTTCTATATTCGGCGGCCCTGCTTGGCAATGGGAACCGAGACGTAAGCAATACTATTTACATAATTTTTTAACAGAGCAGCCTGATTTAAACTTCCATAATCCAGATGTACGTAAGCACGTATTAGATAACATTGAATTTTGGCTTAAAAAAGGCGTTGATGGCTTTAGATTAGATGCGATTAACTTTTGTTTCCATGATGCACAACTAAGAGATAATCCAGCTAAACCTGAAGATAAACGTGAAGGCCGTGGTTTTAGTGAAGATAACCCTTATGCATTTCAATACCATTACTATAATAATACACAGCCTGAAAACTTAGGTTTTATAAAAGAAATACGGAATTTATTAAATAAATATCCTGACACAGTATCACTTGGCGAAATATCTTCAGAGGACTCCTTATCGACTATGGCTGAATATACAGCTGATGGGGACAAACTACATA
Source organism: Pseudoalteromonas sp. NBT06-2 (assembly GCF_002276045.1). GTDB lineage: Bacteria > Pseudomonadota > Gammaproteobacteria > Enterobacterales > Alteromonadaceae > Pseudoalteromonas. The sequence continues at coordinate 28,854 of NZ_NQMR01000013.1, forward strand.
TGGGTTATAGTTTTGAATTATTAACTGATGATTATAGTGCCAAATATATTCGTGAAACAGTACAAGGGTTAGAATCAAAAATGCTTGAAGGCTGGCCATGTTGGGCATTTAGCAACCATGATGTACAACGTGTTGCATCTCGTTGGAATAAATCAGGTGTTAACCCTGAGCAAGTTAAAATGCTTACAGCAATGCTCGCGTCATTACGCGGTAGTGTATGCATGTATCAAGGTGAAGAGCTCGGTCTAGGTGAAGCAGATGTGAAATTTGAAGATTTACAAGACCCATATGGCAAAACTTTTTGGCCAAACTTTAAAGGTAGAGATGGCTGCAGAACCCCAATGCCTTGGACAAATACATTAAATGGCGAGTTTTCAATTCAAAAACCTTGGCTACCGCTAGACGACAATCATTTAGAACAATGTGTCAGCTCACAAGAGTCAGATAAAAGCTCAATACTTAATGCTTATCGTGAATTTTTAACTTGGCGTAAAAACTACCCTGCATTGGTTGTTGGAACAATTGAGTTTTTAGTAACTCAAGAACCTATTCTTGCATTTTGGCGCCAGACAGATGAACAAAAAGTACTATGTTGCTTTAACTTAAGTGCTCAAACTGCTGAACTTGAAATAACTGAGACATTTAAAAGTACTCCATTGAACGCTTTGTCACACAACAAAGGTCGATATAAAGTAAATAAAATCACCTTGCCCGGTTTTAGTTGTTTTTATGCTATTTGCTAAATAGCACTTTCTTCCATACAGGCGAGCTATTTGCTCGCCTTTTTTAATTGCCTCAATATCGTTTTTTTGTTACTGTTTTTAGAAGTTTACCTTTCTATACTTTTAAATTAATTCATGATAAAAAGATATCTATTTTTTGTACAGCAACCTTATAGTTTTGCTATTTTAAGACCTCTTCAGACTGAAATTTTATCTCGTGGAGATGAGGTTGTTTGGTATCTAAATGGTAAAAATGTATCTATTAATAGCTTAAATAATGACGAGAAATATTTAACAAGTGTAGAAGAAGTTAAAAGCTATAATCCAATCGCAGTATTTGTACCAGGCAATATCGTACCTGACTTTTTTCCTGGTATTAAAGTACAAGTATTTCATGGCTTGGAATATAAAAAACAAGGTCACTTTGTGATCCGTGATTTTTATGATTTGTATTGTACACATGGTCCACTGACTACAATTCCTTTTGATAAATTAAAAGAAATACACAAACACTTTGAAGTAATTGAAACTGGCTGGCCTAAGTTAGATCCTTATGTAAAAAATTACCAAAAAGTGAATAACAGCAAACCCGTATTATTATATGCACCAACTTTTTCACCTAGCCTTACATCAGCGTTAGATTTAATTGAAGAAATTAAACAGTTAGCATTAACTAATGATTATCTAATCAAGGTGAAATTTCATCCAAAAATGAAGCAAGGATGGATAAAACTTTATTCAGAGTTTAAACATGATAATTTTGAAATATGTGATGCAGATAATATAGTGCCTTTAATACAAGAAGCAGATGTTGTTATCTCAGATACATCAAGTGTTGTAGATGAGTCTCTTATTATTGGAAAATGTGTTATTACCTATAAAAATAGCCAGCCCCAAGCGTGTTTATTAAATTTTGATAAACCAGAGAACTTAACTAAGATGGTGAAGCAGGCATTAAATTTAACACCAATTCAAACACAATCTATCCAAGATTATGTCTCTCAAGTTCACCCTTATCAAGATGGGAATAGTTCAATCAGAATATTAGAGGCTGTTGATAAAGTAATTAGCCAGGGGGTAAAGAAAAAGCCTTTAAATCTTGTACGTAAGTACAAAATTAGAAAGGCTTTGAATTATTTTTATTTAAAATGATATGCAGAATATCTTAATTATTTTTAATATCACTGAAATACCAATATTGATCGGGGTTATCATCATAACCCCATAACTGAACATTGTTACCTGAGTTACCTGAAGTACCAGCTACATCTAAAATATTTAATCTTTTACCATTTTTTAAAATCATATTACCGTGATATGAGGTCCACTCAGCACGCCAAAGTTGATCTGTGTTAGATTCACATGTCCAGATTTTAGCATTATCATTTTGCCAACCACCATGACCTGAAATATCTAAGCATAAATTCGATTTTACATTTCTTAAATTATAGAAATTTGCGCCAAAAGAACTATTACTTTCGACTATATCTATTGATACTGGATTTCCAAATTGATCCGCGAAATACCATCGTTGATCACTGTATCCATCACAGTGATATAATTGTACATTTTGCCCTTTTCCGCCTGAATATCCACTCACATCAAGGCATTTCTCTTGTAAAGTATTTTTGATTAAAAATGTTTCAGTAGCAAAGGTATCATTAGATAGCAAAGAAATACTAGCGAGAAAACAAAGTGTTCCGATTTTTAAATTAAGCATACTTTCCCCTAATGTAACTAAAGTAGGTACGATGTATGTATTTTAAAACCCGTTTACAATATAAATTAGAGATTCTTTGATTCAAGTGTAATAAAATGTCACCTGTATTTAATTATTCTAAGGTTAATTTTTTAATGTCAGAAAATGTATTAGTTGTAGGTGTTTTTGATTTATTCCATGTAGGCCATTTATCTTTATTAGAAAAATCAAAATCCTTAGGTGATAAACTTTTTATCATAGTTAACGGTGATAAAATGACAACCGAGTACAAAAGGCAACCTTATATCAATGAAAGCGATAGAAAAAGATTAATTGAAGCCCTTGATATTGTAGATGCAGCAGTTATTTCTAACGAATTTGATATAAAACCTTATATAGAAGAGTTTAAAATAACTAAAGTGGTACATGGTGATGACTGGGAGATTAATTCCTACCTCAAACAAATTCGATGTTCTGAAAAATACTTAAAACAACAAAATTGTGAAATAGTATTAGTGCCTTATACACAAGGCATAAGCACATCTGATTTAATCAAAGAGATTAAGCAAAGATAAATGAAATTTTCAGGAACAGCACAAAATCGCTTTTTAACCATCCCAAAAGTTTTAAAGATACTTTCAGGTGAGCCCAAAGAGCTTATTGAGCATATTACAACTGCATTTCATAATGACCTAAACGGTTCAATTACCATAGCCAGTGGACCAGGTAAATCAAGAGAAATAGCAGTTAATATCGGCTCAGCTTTGTCTAAGCTATTTAAAGTTCACCACACTGAAATACTAGATAATACAACAGACCAAGCTGTTGCGGTAGATATACAATGTGCGGCAAATCAAAGTGAAATTTTACTCGCAATTGGTGGCGGAAAAGTAATTGATGTTTGTAAAGTCGCGGCAAACAAAAGGGATATCAATTTTGCTGTTTTACCTACATGTCTCTCTAGTGATTGCATCACCTCCCCTGTTGCTGTGATAAAAGAAAATGGGCAAACCAAAAGTATTGCAGCCGCACTTGCAGAGTTTGTATTTATTGATTTAAATTTGATTTCCTCAGCACCTGAAAGACTTAATTTGAGTGGCCTTGGTGATCTGATCTCTAATATATCTGCGATTTTAGATTGGGATTATGCGGCAAAAACATCCAATACACATATAGATGATTTTGCAAAACTACTCTCAATTTCAAGCTGTAATGCTTTGATAAAAAATAATAAATTTAAATGTTCAAATACAGAAGATTTAAAATTGATGGCAGAAGGCCTTTTAATTTCAGGGCTTTCAATGGGATTTTCTGGAGATAGCCGTCCAGCTAGTGGCGCCGAACACTTAATTAGCCATGCTATTGATAAATTAAATTATGGAAATGGTCTTCATGGAGAGCAGGTTGCAATAACAAGTATTTATATGAACTCCTTAAGAGCCCTCTTAAATGAAGAAACTTTAAAACCAGAGTTTTTAAACTTCATTAAAGTAAGTGGTTTACCATACCACCCTAATAAAATATCTATTAATAAAAATGAGTTTATTGAAGCCGTTTCTATTGCAAAAAAAATGAGGCCAGACAGAATAACCATTTTAGATCACCCTGAACTGAAAAATGAACTGTTATTAGAAGCTTTTGATAAAGCTTTCAGCTAATCTTTGAAGAGATAATCAACAATTCTAACAGAACAATTACCATCAGTTTTCCCTGCTAATTGTTCTATTAGTTTGATTTTTTTATTTGGCGTTAAAATGACACCTTCAACTACATCGTATAGTTCTTTATAGCTTGCAACGCGATCAGATAATTGATGGAAAAATTCAATATCAGAATCGAGGCGTTTTTTAAATCGACAACTAAAAAAACCTCTATAAGACCAGCGAAGTTTATAGAAGTCACACCAAATAACAGGCTTATTTAAAGCTGAAAACTCAAAAATGGCAGAAGAAGCATCTGAAATCATTACATCAGATATAGCCATAAATGGCAGCAAGTTATATGAAGATGTTGGCGCTAAATACACATTTTTAAACTTATCCCATGAATTAAGTAACGTTCTTTGTTTAGCGTATTTCTTTTTAGTAACAGAAAAAAAGTGAGGTTTTACAATAATATTATAGTTTTCAAATTCTTTAGGAAAACTCTTACTAAAGCACTCTAAAGAACTTGGGTAAAAAGTGGGGGCATATAAAATTGTTTTTTTATTTGGATCTAGTCCTAAATCTACTAAAGAGCATTGATTAACATTATTCGTTTTTGAAAAAATTGGATCTAATTTAGCGTATCCGGTATCAACAAAGTTCCCCGAAGGGTATAAATCATATAAACGGTTTAATCTATGTTTCCCTTCAACAAAACGCACCGTTGTTAAATTTTTTGATACATCATAGTAACAACTTTTAGGGCCTATTCCATGTTGCATTAACACCGTTTTACTAACACGATGCAATTGATGAATATTATCAACTGCATTACCAAAGATAATCCAATCAGCTTTTTCCTTTTGATAATACTCAAATGCATTTCCCCAAGAACTCACCCAATACACTGGTAACTTTTCCTGCTTTTCTACATTTTGACAAACGTATTGTAAGCTTTCATCTTCCTGATTATAAAATATAAATCTACACTCTACGTTTTTTTTTAATAATTCCTGATAAACTGGCATGTATTGTGGTAGATAATATAAGTGTTTTACATCAAAAAGAATTTTCATATTGAAATTATTTGTCTCATGAGGCTTTATTAAAACGATATAATGATAATAAAATGTTATCACAATTCCATCATCAATTTAATAAAACAATAGAAAAAACGCGGTGTACTACCTCGTCTAAATTAAACTATAAAAATGCAAACTTACCAACAAACATAATTGTTAATACCCAAACACTAATACTTACTTGCTCTTTTTTACCACATAATACTTTCACGGCTGTATATGAAATAAAACCTAGGGCAATACCATTTGCAATAGAGAAAGTAAGTGGTGTCATTAATAAAACAACACATACAGGTATCGCATCTGTCATATCATCCCAATTTACAAATTTAAGATTTGATAACATCAATACTGATACATATAAAATAGCACCAGCAGTTGCATAAGCAGGTACCATAGCCGCCAAAGGCGCAAAAAATAGCATCAATAAAAAGCAAATGCCGACAACAACAGCTGTTAAACCAGTTCTACCACCGACAGAAACGCCAGCAACTGATTCAACATAAGATGTAGTTGTTGAAGTACCTAGCATAGAACCTGCGATAGTCGCTGTACTATCAGCACTTAAAGCTCGACCTAATCTTGGTATATTACCTTTATCATCGGTTAAACCTGCTTTTTGCGTTACAGCAACTAAAGTGCCTGATGTATCAAATAAATCAACAAACAAAAAAGCAAAAATCACACTCAACATTGAAATATCAAATGCTGCAGCGATGTCTAATTGCATTAATGTAGGGGTTAAAGAAGGAGGCATAGAAACAATGCCTTGATATTCAACTAAACCAAACGCTACAGCAATGAATGTCACAATAAAAATACTAAATAATACACCGCTTTTTATATCTCGATGTAATAAAGCAGCAATGACGAAAAAACTTAATACTGCTAATAAAGGTCCTGAAGAAGATAAGTCTCCTAGTTGAACAAATGTCGCAGGGCTTGAAACAATAATATCTGCATTTTTTAAAGCGATTAAAGCCAAAAACGCACCTATTCCTGTTGCAATCGCTTGTTTTAATACTAGTGGTATTGCATTTATAATCCACTCTCTCACTTTAAATAAGCTTAATAATAAGAAGATACACCCAGAAATAAACACGGCACCTAAAGCTGACTCCCATGAGTACCCCATACCTAACACAACACCATAAGTAAAAAATGCATTTAGCCCCATCCCCGGTGCCAAAGCTAAAGGATAATTAGCCCAAAATCCCATAATAAAACACCCTATTGCAGCTGCCAAGCAAGTTGCAACAAAAGCCGCACCTTGATCCATTCCAGTTTCAGCTAACATCGCAGGATTTACAAATACAATATAAACCATAGTGATGAAGGTTGTTAAACCTGCTACACACTCTCGTTTAACCGAAGAGCCTTGGGATTTGATTTTAAAAATGGATTCAAGCATGAAGTTATTTCTTTTTATTATGTAATATAGTTTGATTGAAGACTATTGTACCGTACGTATGACTTGGAGTAAAAACCCTAATAGTAGATTTTATTTCATTAACGCTGTCTATACCCTGATTATTAATCATAACGCCGTAATCATTTTCTACCCTAACTCCCGTAAGGCAAGAAGATAAGCGGCCAACTGCGTTGTTATAAGATATTTGTTGAGAATGACTTAACGACACATCTTATTCCTCGCATTTGACACGCTTCTCGATTCGCTGAAATCGCGCATTTCCATATAGCATGGGTATATAATGCTTAAATTGATTAAAAAATTATCAATAAATGCTTGCATCACATCACTGTATGAACTACTGTATACAATAACTACTGTATAAATAACCAGTGAGATAACTTATGTTGCAAACAACTGATATTAGAACTATAAAAAGCTACGATTTAAATCAAACTCAATCTTCAATAAACTTAATTGAAATTGAAGATGAAATTTCAGCTACTTTTGAACTAATGAAAATATTGCATCAGTATAACAGTCAAAGCGGATGGACATTATTAATAGCACCTGATCAAGTACCAAGTAAATCACTGTTAGACTCTTGCTCAATTGATAAATCAAAACTGTTAGTTATCAGGAAAAAACATCTATCTAACTTAGATTACGTTCTCAACTCAGCATTAAACAATGGTAATTTTTCAGCTGTGATCACTTGGACAAATATGCTCACTGAATACCAACTGGATTTATTAGCTAAAACAAAAATATCATCAAATACAAATCTATATTGTTTTAATGATCAAAAACGAACAATAAACAATCAGCACGCAAGTTAAAAAGTTAATTTAAAAAAAATTTGCTAAACTAACACAAAAATTTTTAAATGGTAGATTAAATTATTTATGTGTATTTGTGGTCAAGAGCAAAACTTTGAAGTGTGTTGTGAACCTTATATCAATGGTGGAAAAATTGCACCGTCACCAGAAGCATTAATGCGATCTCGATATAGTGCATATACTCTAGGTAATGCAAAGTATATTTACAATACTTATGCTCAAGAAAAGCAAGCCGAAAATCCTATTAAAGAAATATCTGAATTTGCCAATAGCTGCCAATTTATAAAATTAGAGATGATAGATTCACAAGACCAATCAGAAACTGGATATGTTGAATTTAAAGCTCATTACTTATTTAGAAACCTTTACTGCACTTTATATGAAAAGTCTGAATTCATAAAAGTAGATGGTGCTTGGTTTTATTTAGATGGTGATATAAAGGAAACACCTGAAGTTAAGCTAAATAGAAATGATGTTTGCCCATGTGGCAGTAATAAAAAGTTTAAAAAGTGTCATTATAAATAATGGGTTAGTTATATACCCAAACAGCTTCAAGATGCAGAATTCAGTTGGAATTAGAAACACTTTAGGCAATACATTGATTGCAAAGAATTGTTATTCCCTTTGTCAAGATCAACAACGCAGCTGAAGCGCTTCTAAACCAATCCATAGGGGACTTATGAGCAAATCATGCTCGTTGTTGCCTGTATAAATATAGGTACTAGAGCAATTCAGAAGCATATTGCCGGTCCATCTTATTTTTAAGGGAGCAACCATTAATAAAAAGATGTACCTAGATGATGAGTTGCTCAGTAGTCCTGAAATTCATACCTTGAAGTCGCTTGGGTATAGTGTATAAACTAAGCTTCAGGTGTGATTTTTATGCTTGAAGTAAAGTTAAAGGTTCATGAAGTTGAGGTTCTTGTAACTGATTATAAAAGTCTACAGCATTCATTTGGTTTTGACTTAGCTGTATATCGTTAGGTTGGATTCTTTTTCTTACTGACAATTCACAATTATCAATTATTTGACTATGTATATGAGTTAAATCATCTCTTATAGCTAAAGGCTCTGGCGATAAACAATTAATAAGCCTGAACTGCTCTAAACCGTGCTTTTGAATAATTTTAGCATTACTCTCTCCGATTAACATATTGAACTCTTCAGGTGCTAATTTTTGCGCTACACCAGCACCTAAGGATAATCTAAGATTTGTATCTTTATTATCCAAGTTTTTTTCTTCACTTTGTGGAAGATGAAACTGTGAAAAATCTAAGGCATCTTTTGACAACATAGACAAAAGTATTGAAAAATCATTTCGACGATTTTGCGCAACACAAAGAGACAATTGATTGCCTAGCTGCATTTCATTTATCAAAATACCTTCAAGTTGCATTTAATAGCTCGGTTTAACATAGATGAAGACTGTATCGACCTAAACATCAACTTCTTGAATTATATTTACAACTTTATCTTTCATAGTCTCTTTCAGACTAAAATTCACCCTAAACGAATATTAAACAAGCAAAAAAACATTATTTTAAAAAAATAGCTTTACAGATAAATTATTTTTGTTAATATCCGCTCCGTGTTCTGGAGGGGTTCCCGAGTGGCCAAAGGGATCAGATTGTAAATCTGACGGCTCAGCCTTCGGTGGTTCGAATCCACCTCCCTCCACCACTTTTTCTTAGGCTGATTAGAGTGTGAATACAAGAAATTAATAATTATTATATAAACATACTGCGGAGGGGTTCCCGAGTGGCCAAAGGGATCAGATTGTAAATCTGACGGCTCAGCCTTCGGTGGTTCGAATCCACCTCCCTCCACCAGTTTTTCTTAGGCTGATTAGAGTGTGAATACAAGAAATTAATAATTATTATATAAACATACTGCGGAGGGGTTCCCGAGTGGCCAAAGGGATCAGATTGTAAATCTGACGGCTCAGCCTTCGGTGGTTCGAATCCACCTCCCTCCACCAGTTTTTCTTAGGCTGATTAGAGTGTGAATACAAGAAATTAATAATTATTATATAAACATACTGCGGAGGGGTTCCCGAGTGGCCAAAGGGATCAGATTGTAAATCTGACGGCTCAGCCTTCGGTGGTTCGAATCCACCTCCCTCCACCAGTTATTCATACTAACTCCATTAAACCTGAGCTCATTCTAAATTTGATAATTAACTTAATAGAATTGATATCATTATAAGATTCAACAAAATCAATCAAAAATCTTAATCTCTTATATTGTTAAAATTTACATCGTTATATTTGTAAGCTAATTCCATTTTCTTTCAACCAAACTTCAGCATCTTTTACATACGAGTAATTGCTATTTACCAAATGCCAAAAATTCTGACTGTGGTTTAAATATTTAAGATGCGCGATTTCATGTACTATTACATAATCAATCACCCACTTTGGTGCACCAGCTAATAAAACATTAAAACTCAATTCTTTTTTTGAATTACAAGAACCCCACCTTCTTTTATATGTTTTTATCTGGCAACGACTAAAATGAAGATTCATCGCTGTGGAAATTTCAGCTAGCCTTATATCTAGGTATGCTTGTAGACACTTTTGCAAAAACTCCTTTAACTGTTTTTGATAATGTTCTGAAACATTTCTTACGCGAGATGCCGCCGTTAAGAATAAGGTTCTACCATCAAACTGTATGCTCGACACTTTAGTTCTAGCACATTCTATCGTAATCTTTTTCCCAAATAATTGAAAATACATATTTACCAAAGCAGATTTTTTATTTTTACTTTTAACCGCATTTAACTTTTGATCTTCAATTTTGCTTTGTATCCATCGATGTTTTTTAATGATCAAATCATCAATATAAGACTTTGCCACAAAATGGGGTGCTAAAACGGTAACTTCAGAATTTTTGATATTAATTGAAATTGTTTTACGTTTGTAGCTTTTTTTTAAATGGTAATCTATAAACAAGGTGTTCTCTAATTAAATTTCTAACGCACTTTGAAGCTAAATAGTTTACTATTCATCATAGTTAAAGGCTAAACAAATAAGTTATATGCTCAAAAAAGATATTATTAATTTTAAGGATAAAAAAGTTTTAATTGTAGATGATCAACGATCTTTTCAAACTTTACTTAAAGGCATGCTATTTGGCTTAGGGGCAAGAAATATACATTTTGCAGATACTGGTGAATCGGCAATACAACAATGCATGACCGTAAAATTTGATCTGTTATTTATAGATTATAATTTAGGTCTAGGGAAAAATGGCCGTCAACTATTAGAAGAACTCAAGGCCAGAAATTGCCTTGTTGTTGATGCTATCTATATGATTGTTTCAGGTGAAACAACTCGACCTATGGTTTTAGGGGCTGTTGAAGCGGAGCCGGATGATTATTTAATAAAGCCTTTCTCTCAAGGCCTATTAAAAAAAAGAATTGATAAAGTTTATAGTAGAAAGTTGACATTAAAACCTGCGCTAATAGCCCTTTCAAACAATGACAAAAATTCTGCTATTGAAGAAGTAAATAAAGTGATTTCACAAAATAATAGATATCGTCAATATTGTTTAAAACTATTATCTAACCTACATAAAGAAAAAAAAGATTTCAGCCTAGCAGAAAAAATACTGGTCAATGAACTTAGTACCAAACGAGTCCCTTGGGCACTGATATCTTTGGCTGATATTTTTTACCAACAAAATCTATATAATGATGCACTTGAACTGTGTAACGAAGTATTAGAGCAAAATAGGTTTCGTGTAGAAGCTCACGATATAAAAGCAAAGTGTTTATTGGCGTTAGGTGAAAAGAAATCGGCCTTAAAAACCATTAAAAAAAGCTCATCTATTTCCCCTTACTCATTTACTCGACAATTTTTATTTGCAGATATTGCTAGGCAAAATAATGCATATAATAGCTTAGTAAATGCATGTCAGTCATTATTAGTGATGAGTAAAAAATCAATTCACCAATCAATTGAGCACCAATTAAACTATATTCGCTCTTTACTCGAAGCTGCACAAAATACAGATAATGTTCCGGATAAAGAGCATTATATAAAAGAAACTAAATTAGCAATACAACAAGCTAAAAATGAAAAAAAATTATTTGAAACAATTTCTTTTTCAACATTCGAAGCGTTATGCCAAGCAAGGATCAATGCTGTTCAAGGAAAATATTTAAATGCTAAAAAAGGTTTAGCTGATCTGCAGCTTAAATTAGAAGAAAATGATGAAAGTTTATCTTTTGATTTATATCCAGAGTCTATTCTCACGCTAATGCAAATAGGTGAGTTTGAAGCTGCATCTGAACAGCAACAGAGTTTAAAAAATAATAACTCTAATACTGCATTTGTAGAGGCGATGCTCACAGATCAAACAAAAAAATCTCAAGAGAGTATAAGTTTATTTGAGGAGCATAATAAAAAAGGCATTAGCGAATATAAAAAGGGCAATTTCAGCTTAGCAATAGAGTTTTTTGAAAACGCACTTAAATTTGCTCCAGTAAATACAGGAAGTACATTAAATTTAATTCAAGCATTATTACAAGTATTACAACATTCTGAAAAAGATCATCAAAAAATAAATCAGAAATGTTTAGAAACATTTAAATTAGTTGATGGTATTAAGCTCCCTCACCTCCATAAAGAAAGATACATTAATTTAAGAAATGATTTCAAAAGAATTTCCGCAACCATAAAACAAAAATAACTCACTGATTGATTTTTTAGCAAGCTGTTAGATTCCTGCTACCATTATATTAATATATATCATCCAATTTCTGATGTTTATGACAGAAAAACCAAAATGTAAATACACTTCACCCGATGAACAGCAATGCCAAGAAGTCGATATGGGCACAGGATTCTGTTTTTGGCATGATGAGAAATTTGATAAAAGTGGCCTTGATTTAAAGGATAAGCTAGAAAGATATGCCAAATCAGGAGGTTTATTACGTGGTTTGAAATTAAAGCGTTCTATCTTAGATGGCTTAAATTTGGTTAAAAGAGGCTCAAAAGAAGGGTATGATTTAAGCGAAAGTGACTTTTATCGCGCTAGCTTAAAAGGTGCACACCTTTTCAATACTAAAATTGAAAATGCATCATTGATGAAAGCTAATTTAAAAGGCGCAAATTTACACTGCTGCAGTCTGCTTAATACTAACTTATTAGGTATCAAGTTATTTAGTGCACGAATAGATAATATAAAAATAGGAACAAATATATTACAACAGAAGCAAGCTAAAAGTGCTATTAAGGAAGGTAAACTTGATGTTGCTTTAGATTATTATGAACAATCAGAGGAGATTTATAGAGATTTACGTAAAGCAGCTGAATTTCAGGGGTTGTTTGAATTATCGGGAAAATTTACTCATCAAGAGCTCATCATGAGGCGATATCGTTATCCAAAATGGTCTAAACGACGCATATTTTCTAAATTTATAGATGTCTTATGTGGTTATGGAGAAAAACCGTTAAATGTTATTTTCTTTTCACTATCTTTAATATTTTGTTGTGCAATATTATATTTTATCTTCGGTGTCAGTTATGCCAACGATATTATCGGGTTTAGTTTAGATAACTCAGTAAGTGATAACTTCTCAGCATTATTGAATAGTTTATACTTTAGTATTGTGACCTTTACTACTTTAGGTTATGGAGATATCACACCTGTTGGTTTATCAAGGCTCATAGCGGCCTGTGAAGCATTTTCAGGGAGTTTTACCTTAGCTTTATTTGTTGTTGTATTTGTCAAAAAACTAACACGTTAAAAATTCAATTTAAGTTGCAATTTGCATCTGACTTACAAAAAACAAACATATAAATGTAAAGCTAATTATTTTTAAGAAAAATAATTGAGATCTGAGTTTCTGAATTTCTTTGCTTTTTTTAAACATTCTTAACTCTAACGCTCGACAATACTCTTTACTAAACATAATAAAAGTCCTTAGAATACTCCTTATATTTACTATGCATATTTAATGCCAATAATTGCTAGAATATAAAGTATTGACCAGTGAAATAATAATTATGCATATAATAAACATAAAAACCCAAGAAGACTTGGGCTTTTATTTACACCACTATATACCCAAGCCACTTGATAATGCTTGTTTCAGAATTTATCAGGTGAGTTAGCACAAGGCATATCATTTTAGGAATGCTTATTGCCTTTTAAACTGATGTAACGTAGTGATTACTTACCTGATAAACTCCCTACGGGCGGGTTTTAAATGGTCAACTACCGCGTTATTTATGTTGATAAGGGAATAACCATTAGCTGCAATAAATGTCTTGTATTTGACCATTTAAACTCCCACTGAAATCATGTATTTCCAAGTAGCTTGAGTATATATAAATTTATACAGATTTAAGACGTGCTAAACGATTAACTTGATGCATTGAAGTTAAGAAAGAGTAAATTGGACCTAAATAGCCACGTTTACGAATATCTAAGAAATCTTCATCAGATAATTCATTTAATTTCTTTTCATCAATTAAATAAATACCGTTAATATCACGTTTTTCGCCTTTAATTTCTAATGTCAGAGTTTGAGCAGTTAACAGCTCTTTTTCTGCTAAAAATTTCGAAAATGCAGCTGTTACTTGAGAAAATTCAACAAAAGAAATTAAAGAGTCTTTACGACGTTTAAGGTAATCTGTTTCTTCACCTTTTTCATCAAATAAAGCTTGCCCTTCTTCTTCACCTACTAAATCACTTGATTCTACAATACCTACGATTAGTTTTGTTTTATCTTCTGGCGTTGCTGACAATACTAATGGGTAACGTGTTAAAGCATGAGGTACGTATGTACCTTGCCATTGTTCATCTTTAACCATTAGGTTTTCACTTGGTTCTAAACCTAACATAGCAACAGGTTGAAATTCACCTGATTCTGAGTTTTTAACAAAAACGATTGGATACTCGTTTGCAACTCGTGAGAACTCATGTGCAACGATTGGCACTAAATGCTGAGTTTTAATGAATTCAATATTGATGCCATTTTTTATTTTTGTTTTAGCATGTGTTTGGTTATGTAAAGGTTGGATATTATCCGCCATGGGTACTACTCTCCGTATAACAAATTGCCACTAAAGAATTAAGATTTGTGTGACATATAAAATAATGGCTCCATATTACATAACTTAATATGCCAGTCAATTAATTAGTGCTGCGAGTATGTAAACAAATTAAGAATCAATGTTGATATAACATAAACACAATTTGACAACGCTGTCTTTAATATTTAAATTACATTAATAATAAAGTGGTGATTTAAAAATGAAAAAAGTTAAAAGTGTAAATGTAATTGGGGGCGGTACATCAGGCTGGCTTAGTGCAGCAATGTTAGCTAGTTCTTTTAAGAAAACAGGCCTTGATATTACTGTTCATTTAATTGAATCAGAAAACATCCCTACAATTGGCGTTGGCGAAGGCACCTTCCCCACTATCGTAAATACCTTACATGATATCGGGTTAAGCGAAAAAGACTTTTTTTCACAATGTGATGCGAGCTTTAAACAAGGCGCACAATTTTGTAATTGGTTACATGAACCCGATAAACAAAAGCACAGCTATTACCATCCATTTGATCCAACAGCGATGCCAAAAGGTATAGACTTATCTGCATATTGGGTTAGAAATAAAATCAATAACAAAACTTCAAACGATTTTGCTCACTCAGTGTGTCTTCAGGCACACTTATGTGATCAAAATTTAGCGCCTAAAGATTTAAATACGCCAGAATATGCCTGGATGGCAAAATATGCATATCATTTAGATGCAGCTAAATTAGGTAAATTAGTGAAAAAGCACGCTATGACAAATTTAGGGGTAATTCACTCTTTTGCTGATATCACAGAAGTAAAACTTGATGACGATGGTTTTATTGAATCTGTCATTGCAGATGAAAATACTGTATTTTCGGCTGATTTTTTTGTTGATTGTACAGGATTCTCTTCTTTGCTATTAAGTAAAGCACTCAAAGTCCCCTTCATAGAAAAAAGTAAGTACTTGTCAGTTAATCGTGCTGTTACCCTACAAGTTCCTTATGAGAACCTTGAAACCCCCATCCCAACGCATACGATTTCAACAGCGCAAGAAGCTGGTTGGATTTGGGATATCAGCTTACAATCGAGGCGAGGCACAGGTTATGTTTATTCATCTGAACATACAACACCTGAACGGGCAGAGGAATTGCTACTAAAATATTTAAATATTCCTGCTAGTGATGACATTAAACTCCGACATTTAAGTTTTGATGTCGGACATAGAGAAAAGTCATGGGAGAAAAACTGTGTTGCCATAGGCTTCTCGAGTGGATTTATTGAACCTTTAGAAGCAACAGCCATTGCGATGGTAGAAGCCGGAGTTCGCTCTCTAGCGGCGAGATTTCCACAAAGTCGCGAAGCCATGAAAACAAGGCAAAAACAATACAACGCAATTTTCACACAAAGATGGAATAACATTATTGATTTTGTAAAGTTGCATTACTGCTTAACAAATCGAAAAGACTCGCAATTCTGGGTTGATCAAACAAACCCTAAAACCATACCTGAAACTTTGCAAGATAAGCTTGAAGCATGGAAGCATTATGGTGCCACAGAAGGCGACTTTCCAAACAAATATGACATATTCAATATTTCAAGTTGGCAATATATCATCTACGGCATGGAGTATTTTCCTAAATATATAGAGTGCGGGACTTTACCTGATGAAATATTAGATAAAGCCTTTGAATCAATACAGTTGATGAGAAAAAGTGCTGAAATAAAGCTCGATACAAACAGAAAATTGATCGAACTCTACTCAGGTAAGTAATATTATTTAGCTGTACTTACCAAGTAAATGCAGCTAAATTTTTTGCATCCCAAATTGATTGATTTTGTTTATTAACTCTCTATGCTTAGGTAGTTCATTTACTAAAGCATTAGCATGCTTCTTCACTTGCTCCGCATCAGATTTTGCTTTTGTGTAATAATTTTTACTTAAATTATTAATAGAAGTCTGGTACTTCATGCCATATAGCACATACAAAAAGTTTTCAACATCAAAGATTTCAAACTTTGAAAAGAAATCAGAAGCTTTAGGTGAAAATGATTGCCAATGTAATAACAGCTGTTTTAAATGCTCTGAAATACCTTCTTCTTTTTTGTTATCTAGCCAAAATTGTGAATCAGTCCTATCTGAAATACAGTAATGTAACTTAATAAAATCTATTACTCTATCCCAGCAATATGTAATGCGCTTGTTATACATTTTAGATAAGTGCTCATACTGAATTTGTTCATCTGGAAAATTTTGTGCTAATTGTTTGGCACAAAAATCAGCAAGTAGAATAGCAGTGGCTTCTAAGGGTTCAACAAATCCTTGAGATAATCCAATCGCAACACAGTTTTTATGCCAAAATTTTTCTAAGTACCCTATATTCATTGGAATACTGCGATGGGGTAATTCAGATAAATCTTTATCTAAATATTTTGCTAACTTTTCTTTTGCAAGACTTTCATTCATATACTTTGATGAAAATACAAAGCCTACGCCTCTTCTTTTTGGTAGCGCGATATCCCAAATCCAACCAGCTTGGTGCGCGGTTGCGATAGTATATGATGGGATGTCATCTTCACTATTCGTAGGAACTTGCACAACAATCGCAGTATCGATCAGTAATTCGTTTGATTTATCGATAAATTTCACATCTAGGTTTTTTCTCATAAGAAATGAGCTGAAACCAGAACAATCAATATAAAAGTCAAACTCAGTATCATCTTTACAATTATCAGAATCTAATTTAAGTGATTTTATTGAACCATCTTCTTTAAGGTTGACATCAGTAACATTTGCTAATCGATGTGTCACATTAAATTTTTCACACGCATTTTTAGCTAATAATTGTGCAAATTTCTTTGCATTTAAATGATAGCCATAAGTTGTTGTGCCTTGATATTCTGGAGTCGATATTGTTTTAGGCCCAAGCCCAGCATCACAAATTGCACCTTGAAATGATGCGATATCAGCAAATGGTATTTTTTTATCTGTCGATAGCCAAAATGGCGCTAAATCATCACCTAAAGGAAAAGGGTAATCAAATAAGTGATGGTAGTAGTTATTTTCACCATGATTATTTTTATCTAACCAATTTACAAACTTTATAGATTGTTTGAATGTCACATCACATTGTTGAACAAAATCAGTTTCCGATATGCCAAAACTTTTTAAAGTTTCACGCATCATTGGGACAGTGCCCTCACCTACACCAATCGATGGTATATCTGGTGATTCAATTAAAGTAAGTGATGTATTTAAGCGTTCTAAAAGCGCTTTCCCTAAATGATTTGCTACTAACCAGCCAGCTGTGCCACCACCTACAATTGCAATTTTTTTAATATTCATTTAGTAATCCATTTCGCTAGTTATATCTTTATCTATCATACAAAAAAACCCGGACAATGCCGGGTTTATTATAATATAAATTACTTTTAGAAGCGGAATTGTGCACCTAAAGAGTAACGTGCTTCACCTTCATAGCTTGCTGTAGGGTAACCATTAGATGTTCTCCAGTTAACTGGTGTTGTACCTTGGTCTCGACCAACTTGTATGCTGTCTTCTTCTAGAAGATTAGTTACATCAGCTGTGATTGTAATGTCATCTGTTAGATTATAAGAAGCACTTAAATCAAGCGTTCCAAAATCTTTATGTTCACGTGCACCATAGAAACCAGTTTCACGGATCATGTACTCTGAACGCCATGAGTAAGCTACACGAGCAGAGAAATCATCATTTTCATAATAACCAACTGCATTTACAGTATGTTTAGATGAATCGGAGAAAATAGCGTTTCCATCAACATAGTTACTTTCATCGGCTTGCGCATCAGCAAATGTGTAGTTAAATACGGTACCGAAACCATTATCTAATGCGTGTTGGATTTGGAATTCAATACCTTCAATTGTACCACCGTTACCATCTTTCTTAGATTGTACTAACCAGTTATCAACGCCTGTATCTGGGTCAACAATTCCAATAGATTGATCAGCTGTATTAGAGAAAGTAGTAAATGTGCCCACTTCTTTAACAAAGTAAGTTAGTGCAACCATACTTGAAGAGCTGTAATACCATTCAACACCTAAATCAGATTGGAAAGCTTTAAATGGGCTAAGTGCAGGGTTACCTACAACAACAGCTTCATTACCAGGGATCGTATCAGAATAACCAACTAGCGATGAATTACTGAACATATCATCATAGTTTGGACGTGCTAATACAGATGCTGCAGAGAAACGAATGATAACGTCTGCAGTTGCATCAACTGCTAAGTTAACACTTGGTAATACATGACTGTAATCACCATCAGTTTCAACTAGATTTGTTGAATAGCCATTATTAAATGAATTGCTTGCATCTACATATGTAGGATCAACTTCATATGCAGTCGAAGTCGCGTCTGTACTTACATAACGTAAGCCAAAGTTACCACGAATGCCATCGCCTTCAAAGTTAGCCATTATATATGCAGAAACGCTATCTTCTTCAAGTACAGCATAACCTGAACGTTCTTGCGTCCAAGAGTTTATTTTAGTCTTAGTATACGCAATCATTTCAGCTGCATTTGGAGCTGGGATTGTAAGATGTGCAGAACCCGCATCTAAAGTACCATTTGTAAAACGAGAACCGTCAATTAATGCTGCTTCAACTGCGCCATCATAACCAATTAAATCAGGGCGGTTTTGCTGTTTTGTTACTTCATGATTTGATACACGAACACCTGTTTTGATTGAAGTAACAGCACCAAACTCAACATCGAATGTCAAATCAGCTTGTGCGTAAGTTTCTTCATCAGAGTTTGGTTGATTTACGATACCACCAGTTTGTAAACCTTCCCAACTCGCATATTCACCGGCAGAAGGCAATGCGTAATCAGCTGGGTCTAGGTCATACTTGATCATATCGCCAGTTGCATCAATAGTACCTACAGCACCATTAATGCCAGATAAGTAACCAAAGTTAGTTTCAAAATCGGTACCTCCAGTCGCTTTAGATGAACCTGCTTGAACTTCTAGTTTAAAACCTTCACCTTGATATGTGAAATCTGCAGCAATTAATTCACTTTCCATCGTTGCATTACGAGGACGTACATCGTAATAACCGCTTTGGTTATCTTCAGCAACAGTAGTACATTTAGTTGGTACACCTTGTGCGTTTGTAGAGCTACAATTTTCTAAGTTTTGAGGAACCCAAACAGCGCTATTTACACTATCAGCAGCTAATTCAAGATTCATGTAATGTAGACCAAAATCTAACTCATCAGTTGGTGCATATTGTAGTGCAACATCAAACGCTGTACGATCACGATTTTGTTCAAAATGAGTTGGAGCAATACGGCCGCCCCAAGAAGTTAATGCTTCATCACCACGGCGAACTAAAGAATACTCAGAAGTACCTACAGCAGCTAAAATACCAAATGTTTCATCGTCATTTTTCCAGCTAACTAAACCTGAAGCAGATGGGTCAGTTTCTTCAGATGCTGATGAGTAAGAACCTTTAACAGAACCGAAAATCGTTAATGAATCTAAAT
The DNA here is from genome assembly GCF_002276045.1 of Pseudoalteromonas sp. NBT06-2. Taxonomy (GTDB): domain Bacteria; phylum Pseudomonadota; class Gammaproteobacteria; order Enterobacterales; family Alteromonadaceae; genus Pseudoalteromonas. Next base: position 48,806 of record NZ_NQMR01000013.1, read on the forward strand.
CAAGTGGCTTACGAGTATTAACAACTACTGTGCCACCAATACCACCTTCTAATAAATCAGCTTGTGATGATTTATAAACTTCCATTCCAGCAATCATTTCTGGTGGAAGCATAGAGTAATTAAATGAACGATCAATGGCTTGTTGAGAATACCAACCTGTTGAGGCTACGTTTTGACCATTTAAAGATGTTAATGTTAATTGGTTAGATGCTCCGCGAATAGAAACTGAAGAACCTTCACCGAATTGACGCGAGACACTCACACCAGGTATACGACCTAGTGCTTCAGCTACGTTATTATCAGGAAATTTACCAATATCTTCAGCTGTTACAGCATCTACAACCGCATTAGCAAAACGTTTAGTATTCATTGAAGCTTCTAATGAACGGCGAATACCACGTACCTCAATAACTTCAACATCTTCTTTTACTTTAACTTCATCAGCAGCATATACAGTACCAGTAAAACCAGCACTCATTGCTAAACCAATATTAACTGCTAATAGATTTCTTTTAAATTTTTTAGCTAACACAGGATTCCCCTCGAATCATTTAGTTTTTTTAGTTCACTTTTTGCCCAGTGATAATGACAGCGTTGTCACAGAACATACTGGAAACTTGACAACGCTGTCATCTAAATACAAACAATACACACGTAATTACATCTTGGCTACATTTATTTTATATTTTTCGAACAAGTTTACGATTAACTATAAAATAAGTAACACATAAACCATTACACTATACCCAAACCTACAGTAATATCGTGAGTATTTCCTTTTACCTGAGGGATATTACATAAAGAAATGATAGTGTGTAAAGATGTAACTCAATTTTTAACTGTTATGGTGCCCAATAAACTTGAACTTCTACATCCGTTTGATTCAAAATCGCACGTAAAGGCATATCTTCAACCTTACCTCCCAGTTTTGCTTGTTTATATACTGCTAGTTTTTCTTCACCACTAATTAATAACTTAACAACTTTAGATTGCTTAATACCATGAAGTGATAAAGACAATCTTTGTGTAATATCACCTGTCACTTCACTTTTAATCGCTTCAATAGCACATACTAAATCACTTGTAAATAAAGCATTATCTAAACCTTGTGCATGTGGAAACAATGATGCTGTATGACCATCAGGTCCCATTCCTAATATCGTAATATCAAATGGTTGTTTTAATGACTGAAATGATTGTTCACATTCAGCCAGTCCTTCCAAAGCAGTATCATAATCATTTTTCATAGGCAGAAAATTGGCTTTTTTTGCTTGATTTTGTAGTAATGTTTGTTTAATAAATGTTTCATTACTTTTTTCATGGCTTGGCTCAACCCAACGTTCATCAACCATAACCACATCAACTTTATCCCAAGCAAGCGGTAATGTTGATAGATATTGATATGCAGGCTTTGGTGATGAGCCACCTGAAACACATATTACTGCACGGTTATCATTTTTGATCCCTTCAATAAGACGCAGCTCAATATCTTGTGCTAAAGCAGCAGTTAATTCATCTTTAGAATTAAAAAATTTTTCAGTAATTTTCGACATTTATAAGTCCTTGATACAATCGATGTAGATGTAAATGAATGGTATTGTAACTATTTTTGTTAGGAACTGAGAAGTATTTATTTTTATAAAATAATAAGAGTGGAACGCAATATGAAAAGGGGGAGGATAAACGGAGTTGAGGGATAATAAAGCTCTTTTCACATCTTTGTGTTGAAAGAAATAGCTGCATTATAAAAAATGAGTAAAGGGAGTCTGCGTTCCTCTCACAAAACCACAGATCCCAATAGCTCCAGAACTACCCGTTCAAGGTATTCTTTTACGTACTTAAACTCTTTTCTTTTTAAAATAACTAATTAAACCGTTAGTCGATGAATCATGTTCTGCAGTAATAGTATCGTTTTCTAATTCATTTTGGATCTTGGACGCTAAACCTTTACCTAACTCAACACCCCATTGATCAAATGAACAGATTTGCAATAAAATTCCCTGGCAAAATATTTTGTGTTCATATAAAGCGATTAATTTACCTAAATGTTTCGCATCAACTTTATCTAATAAAATAGAAGTTGTTGGTCTGTTTCCTTTATGTACTTTATGGTTAACTAAGTTCTCAATCTCTTGAGTACTGTGGCCTTTAGCTGTTAACTCTTCTCTTACTTGCTCTGTTGTAACACCAGACATTAATGCCTCTGTTTGGGCAAAGAAGTTAGACATTAATATTTCGTGATGGTTGTTTACTTCAACAACAGGTTTAATCGAACCAATAAAATCAGCAGGAACAATTGTATTACCTTGGTGTAAGTATTGATAAAATGCATGTTGGCCATTAATACCAGTCATACCCCATAGCAGAGGTACAGTGGTATACGGTACAACTTCGCCTGAAAATGTAACTGATTTACCGTTACTTTCCATTTCAGCTTGTTGTAAATAGGCAGGTAACATATGCATGGTTTGGTCATACGGTAATATTGCTTGGGCTTTAGCACCTAAAAATGTGGTATTCCAAATACTCAGTAAAGCCATTATTACAGGCACATTTTCTGTTAATGGTGCATCTTTAAAGTGTTCATCTACTTCAAAGGCACCTTCTAATAATTCAATAAATGCATCAAACCCTAAATATAACGCAACAGGTAAACCAATTGCAGACCACATAGAAAAGCGACCCCCTACCCAATCCCACATTGTAAATACGTTATCGCTACTAATACCAAATTCAGCTGTTTTTGCAAGGTTAGTACTGACGGCAACAAAATGTTTTGCAACAGCTGCATCATCATTTGCAACAGATTTTAACCAAGCGACTGCAGTCTTAGCATTAGCCATTGTTTCTGAAGTTGTAAAAGTTTTAGAAGATACGACAAATAATGTAGATGCAGGATTAAGCTGCTTTAATACTTTTGATATTTGTACACCATCAGCATTAGAAATATAGTGAATACGTAATGTCTCGTCAGCATAATTTTGCAGCGCCTCAGTCGTCATCTGCGGGCCTAAGTTCGACCCCCCTACACCGATACTTACAACATCAGTGATCACTCTTCCAGTATAACCCTTCCACTCACCGCTACGCACTTTATTTACAAAGGCATGCATTTTTGAAAGTTCAGCCGCGATAGGTTGAGATACATCTTTACCTTCAACAAAAATTGGCGCACAACTCCTATTACGTAAAGCAACATGTAATACAGCACGATTTTCAGTAAAATTAATTTTTTCACCAATAAACATTTTATCACGCCAAGCTGTTAACTCAGTCTGCTGAGCTAATGATTGTAATGCATTCATTTCATTAGCTGTAATTAGATTTTTAGAATAGTCGAATAATAAGCCAGGCAGTTGAATTGAGAAAGTATCAAAACGAGATTTATCTTGAGAGAATAAGTCCTTTAAATGAGTATTTTTCATTTTATTAGCTAATTCTTGCAAAGATTGCCAACTTGACAATTGTGAACGACAACTCATAAATTTTACTACCTGTTTTTATTTTTCAAATTATTCGTAATAGATTATTTTAACAAAATTTTTATCTAAGTGATAATTTGAATTTAGGTTCACCCTGACCACGTTTATGATAACAATATGCCAAAATGACAACGCTGTCAATTTTAATTCTCGATAAATTGTTACTAATTTGATTATTAAAACAAAAATTAATATGCCATAGTGCATACAATTTAAATAAACTAAGTAAAATGATCCCTAATTATGTTTTACTTTTAAAAAGCAAAAAGAATTAAGATGAAAGTTACAATAACCGATGTTGCCAAATTAGCCAGTGTTTCAATTAAGACTGTTTCTAGAGTTATTAATAATGAACCATCAGTACGAAAAGCAACTTCTGATAAAGTGATGATTGCTGTTAAAGAGCTAAATTATCAGCCTAACTTAGCCGCTAGAAACCTTGCTGGAAGTAAATCTTTTACCATAGGCTTAGTATACGACAATCCAAATGCATATTATGTATTAGATATGCAGAATGGCATATTATCATGCTGTAAAACAGAGGGTTATGAATTACTTATTCACCCATGTTCATATGCAAATAAAGATATGGTTGAAGAATTAAAAACCATGGTAAGACGCGCTCGAATTTCTGGCTTAGTATTAACACCTCCTTTGTCTGAAAATAGCGAAGTCATAAACATGCTAGATGATCAAAATATTCATTATGTACGAATATTATCCGGTCAAGAAGCAGATCCCCAGCAAACTGATTGTATCTATGTAAATGATCACAATGCAGCATATGAAGTATCAAACCATTTAATCAAGCAAGGTCATAAACATATTGCTTTCTTATCTGGTGATAAAGGGCATAAATCAACACACGAAAGACTTGCAGGTTATAAAGAATCTCTGATTGAAAATAACATTGAAATTGATGAATCACTCATTTTAGAAGGCGAATATTCTTTTTCTTCCGGTGTTGAAAATGCGAAGTCTGTTATTAATCTAAATAATAATGTCACAGCAATTATCGCATGTAATGATGAAATTGCGGCAGGTGCTTTATTTGCAGCAAGATTAATGGATATTAAAATCCCTGAACAATTATCTATATCCGGCTTTGAAAACTCACCATTCTCACGTCAAACCTGGCCAAAACTTACAACTGCAAGCCAGTCAATTGAAACCATTGCACAACATGCAGCTAAATTACTATTTTCTAAAACCCGTGGTCAAAGAAATAAAGATAAAGAAATTATAAAAACTTTCACACCTGAGCTGGTAATACGTGATAGTACCGGGCCTGCCAACAAGAGTTGATATACGACTTCTGTTTAATATCAAGCAATAATGAAACTCATAATTAGGAGTAGCGTTTAAATATAAAAATTAAAGATCTGAGTTTATGAGCCTACATAGATATAAACCAAAATAGCTGACATACTTTGATCAAAAATGACAGCTATTTCCGTAGATTTAAAACCGCTTTAAAATCGCCTCGCAATGGCTTTCAGCTGAGCTGTTAAGTTAAAGCAGCAATAACTACAACTAATAAAAGTAATAATTGAAATAATAAACTTATCGGTGACAAGGCCCGCAATATAGATAAACTCCATGTAGATTTTATATCAGGATATAAACTACATCGCTTTAAATTCATCGCAAAAAACATAATTAACATTGAGGCGAGTGCGAGAAAAAAAGATAATTCACTTTTTGCCTTAAATTGAGGATCAAAAAAGAAAAACAATTGCATTGGTAATAAAAAACCAATAAACGCATGAAGCGAGTGAACTAAATTAATTATTTTAAATTTATTTGCTTCACTTAACTCCTTAATACCAAATTCAATTTCTAACAAATCAACTATTTTTATATTGCCAAGTTCGACAGCAAAACCATATGCTGTAAAGCCTAAATTATTTTTTATTGTAAAATCAATATTTTGGTTTAAAATAAAACGAATTGCTAATTCATTTTTTGCTTTTATTGCGTAATGTAAAACTGTATTACCTTCATTATCACGTTGCGCTAATAGTTCAGCTGAACAAAGCGCTTCTAATACATCTATAAAGCCCTGTTGAACTGCCCACATTACTGATGTTTTTCCATTTTCATCTGCAATTAAACCCTTAGCGCCTTGCTGCAAAAATCGTTTACAAATACTTTGCTTTGAAGAATCGTGTCGAAGCTGTTGTAATAAAGCTTTATCTAATATTTCAGGTTCTAACGTTTCACCTTGTAGCTTAACTAAAAAATCAAATCTATCTTCACCTTGTAAAAGTTGTTCGGTTAATAATGCAACAACCTCTTGTTTATCGCTCAGATTAGTTTCAAGGAAAGGCAGTACCAAAAAATGTAATTCAGAGTGCTTAAGTAATGACATGACATCAGAAGTTGATAGCTTTAAACCAGATTCAAGTAACATATTTAATACATTAAAGAATCTTTTTTGCTTAGCTAAGTTTACTATGCTTAACTTAGACTCTATTGACATTTGTGATTGAAAATCACAATAACTTGCGAGTCTTTGCAATAAAAGTATTGTTATTGCTTCATCGGAATCTAATTGTTGCTTTAAATCACTAAATACAGATTCGATATATACTTGGGATTTATCATCAAAATCACTGATATGCTGACAATATAGATCTTCGAAAGGTTCAGCTGGTTTTTGCCATAATATGTAATATATTGGCGGTAAACTGATACTGCATACTTCTTGTGCATCTACTGATTCATTGCAATTTGGCCAAGCTTCTAATGCATCCAAGATGAAAGCACCATTTTGTTCTAATAATCCTCTTAAAAGAAGGATATATTCTTTTGGCCACATTAAGACATTTTCAGTCTTCAACACTTTACTCCAACAACATCAATTAACAATATGGTATCACTTCAACATATAAGATTCAGTTGAAATGACCTAGCGATAAAACAAAGCAGTTAGTTTAACAGGGTTTTATCCTATTTGTACTAAATGCTATCATGGTATTTTTAATAAAAGAGAAACAAAGTGGAAACTTGGAAAATTATACTCATTATCGTCGTTGTTTTAGCTGTGATATGGAGCAATATCGCGTTATTAAAATATTCTACAAAATTTGATGTGAAAAAATTCAATCAAGATCCGATAGAAAAAGCCAAAGCATCATTAAAAGAAAAAGACGCTAAAAAATAAAAATCCTCGCAAATAACTGCAAGGATTTTTTCATTCTAGAAAATAATTAAATTAACCAGTGAGCCATCAAAGCAATTACAGGGAGCGTAACTAAAGTACGCAGTAAAAATATTAAAAATAGTTCCCATAAACTCACAGGTATTTTGCTGCCTAAAATTAAAGCGCCGATCTCAGACATATAAATAAGTTGCGTTACACTCATCGCTGCAATAACAAAACGTGTTATATCACTCTCAATTGTATTAGCAGCTAAAATTGATGGAATAAACATATCAGCAAAACCAACAACAATTGTTTGTGAAGCTTGTTGCGCTTCTGGGATTTGTAATAACTCTAATAAAGGAATAAATGGCATTCCTAACCATTGAAAAAATGGTGTATATTCAGCAATGATCAAAGCAGAAGTGCCAATAGCCATAACAACTGGCAATACTGCAAATACCATATCAATTGCATTTTTGAGGCCTTCTGATAATGTACCTTTGACCCCTTTAGATTTATAGGCCTTTCTAAGCGCAACATGTAATCCATGCTTAAATAATGCTTTTCCTTCTGGTAAAGCCTCGACTTCCCCTTCCCTAACCGTGCCATCTATATACACATCTTTTTTATTTCTAAGTGGTGGTAACCTTGGTACAACTAAAGCTGCGACAACCCCAGCTAAACAAACTGTAAGATAAAATGGTGCAAATAAATGCTCTAATTTCACTTGACCAATTACTACTAAACTAAATGTAATTGATACAGCAGAAAAAGTTGTGCCTATAATAGCAGCTTCTTTTTGAGTATAAAATTTCTCTTCGTATTGTTTTGATGTCATTAAAACCCCCACACTACCATCACCTAACCAAGAAGCCACACAATTCACTGAGCTTCGTCCTGGTACTTTAAATAAAGGACGCATCACTTTTGTTAATAAAGTACCGGCAAGCTCTAATAAGCCAAAATTAAGCAATAAAGGTAATAATAATCCCGCTAAAATAAAAACAGAAAACAATACCGGCATGAGATCATGCAAAACTAAAGTCCCCGTATTGGCAGAGTAAATAGCTTCAGGTCCGACTTTAAAAAAAGTAACTAAAACAAAAATCATGCCCGTAGTACGTGTAACAAGCCAAATTAGAGAAACATCGAATAAATGGCGTAAAAAATCACGCTTCATTATGAATTTTGGCTTGAATGCTTTGGTTATTAAACTCAATAATACTGTTGTCGAAATTACGGCTAATACTATATGTGTAATATAAGCACTTGTAATACTTTGAATTTCTTTAGCTAAAATCGCAATAGGTATGGTAAAGGCTTCGCCAGTTTGAACGGGGGTCATAAATAAAAACACCCCAATTAGAGAAGGTACAATAAAAGTCAGTATTGTGCGCCAATGATATAATATTTGATTATCGATTTGTTGTGAGTTCATAAATAAACCTCTACTGCATCAATTTCATTAATTAAATTGTGATTTAACAAATTAATTAATGAAATTGCTTAATAAACTAATACATAAAAGAGCGCTAATAGCGCTCTTTTATGTATTTCTTAAATTTTAATATTGTATATAATTTAAATTTTTATACTTAAATATCAATACCTTTTTCACGTAATACTTTAACTAATGCTTGTTGTAAATCATTCATAGTACCAGGTTCTAAAGTTTCGCCTTCTTCGTCCATCCAAGTAATACTGGTGCCACCTGAATTATTTTTATTTAATAACATTTGATATTGTCCTGACTCTAATGGTAATTCAGCAATATCATCTCCCCATATAGAATCCCAAACACTGGAGTCTGGCTTCTCATAAGTTGCAATTATTAAACCTTTATCATTTTTTAACTCATTGATTGTAAAATTTAATTTTTCTATAAATGAAGAAAAACGTTCAAAAATAGCTTCATAACTTTGTTCAGTCACTAAAGCAGCATTTCCTTGATTATCAAAACCAAGCTCTAAAGAAACAATGCCTTTTTGCTTATTCACCTCAACCGCGAGTTGACGATATTTAAAATCAAACTGATTTACATAAGAATTCAATGCGCCTGCTTCAAGTTGTTGACGTAAAATAGGCGTTAAAGTTTCATCTTTACTTTGAAAATCTAATAATTCAGTTGTCATTGAAGCCGTTCTTTGATGCTCTTTTTGTTCAATGGTAAATTTGAATTTTTGTTTACTAACTTCCTTTTCTTCTTCCCAAAACCAAACATCTTCTATCGTATGAATGGAATACCAGTCGGTAGATAGTTCACCTTTAGCTTCATTACTTTCTATGGCTGCTACTTTATTTTCATCAAGTAATTGATTCAACGTTGTCCACATAAAACTTTTTAAATCATCAATACCATCAGATTTATCAAAAAATATACGCGTTTGTTTATCACCTTCTTCAACCCAACTGCCCATAGCTATATTTAGAACTTGCGCTGGCGGTTTAGCCATATCACTTGGCATTGCTTTACTATATTGAGCTGGCGTCATCATATATTCAGGGTCTTGGTATGGCTTTTGAAGATCCGCTGGCACTTTAATTTGCTCTGATACACGATAGTTTTTCTCATTATGAGCATTATTTATAAAAACACTACAACCTGATAATGCTGTGATAACACCCAATACCAAACTTTTACGGATCCAATACTGCACTTATTATTCTCCTTAGCATGCCAAATTTTATTTCTATTATATGAGTCGACTATGCTCTATTTGGTTCAAAATATGATTCAAAAATATTATCTCATTTCATGAACTGCTCATAATACGAGTAGATTGCTTGAAAATCATTCAGTTATTACATAAAAGCAATAAAGTTGTGCAATCGGAGCCTATATTACTTTCCTGAGCTACTAAAAACAAGAATGCAGAGTGTTTCTATTACTAATGTGCTAAACTTCGGGCCCAACGTAGGGGTACATGGGTAAATAAATGTCTGGATTTTCAAATCAACAACTCGTTTTAACTGCAATCGGTGATGATCGAACCGGAATTGTTGCTGAGTTAACACAGTTAGTGAGTGAGTGTAGCTGTAACATTATTGATAGCCGAATTGCTATTTTAGGTAACGAATTTTCTATTATAATGCTTTTATCTGGAGATATGTCAGCGATCAGCCGCATTGAGCATACGATCCCAGTAAGAAGCATGGAAATGGGTTTACTCACTATGATGAAGCGAACAACCAATCGAACAGGCTGTGAGTTTTTTGCTGGCTATACGCTTGAATATAAAGGCCTTGATATCGAAGGTACGCTAAGTAAAGTCGCCTCATTTTTAGCTGAAGATAATATTGATATCTGTTCTTTGAAATCTGACACATATGAGCAAGACAATCAGCTTTATATGTGTTCAACTTTAGAAATAAATGTCGCTGTTGAAACCGCTTTAGATAATTTCAAACTTAAGTTTGAAAGTTTATGCACAGAGCTAAACCTTAAATCTATACTACGCCGAATACGCTAACAACCCGAATTCAGGTTAATTTTAATAATACTAGGATCCAAAAATGAACACTTTAGTTGCTGGTGATAAAGCCCCACTATTCTCTTTACAAGATCAAAATGGACAAACTATAGACCTTTGTGAACTATTAAAAAAACAACAAGTATTAGTATACTTTTACCCTAAAGCTATGACACCTGGGTGCATTATTCAAGCAGAGCATTTACGTGACCAAAAAGCAGCGTTAGCCAAACTCAATACAATATCAGTTGGGATTAGCCCAGATCCAGTAAAGAAATTAAAGAACTTTGAAATAAAAAAAGAATTAAATTTCACATTATTATCAGATGAAGATCATCAAATTGCTGATGAATTTGGCGTATGGGGATTAAAAAAATTTATGGGTAAAGAGTACGATGGTATACATAGATTAAGTTTCTTAATATCTCAAGATGGTACAATTAAACATGTTTTTAATAAATTCAAAACAAAAGAACACCATCAAGTAGTAATTGATTTTTTAACAGAAAATCAATAATCGTTTTTTATATTTTTATATTTAATCTCAACTTAGTTTAAGAAATGACGAGCCTATTACAAATGAATTCACTGCACAAGTGAATAAAAAAGCTTCTAGAGGAATATTTATTAAACTGAGCTGATGGTTATTTAATATTGAGTTATTAGATGACATAATACTTAATATCCTAATTAAGCTTCTTTTATTATCATCTTTTCTTCAGTTGTCCAAGCATTTAATAGCGCTCGTACCAATGAAGCTAATGGAATAGCAAAAAACACTCCCCAAAATCCCCATAAACCGCCAAAAAACAATACTGCAACAATTATATAAACGGGATTTAAATCTACCGCTTCGGAAAATAATAGAGGCACTAACACATTACCATCTAGTACTTGAATTACCCCGTAGGCTATTAATAAATACCAGAACTCTGGCGCCAAACCAAATTGAAATAAAGCAACAGCAGCAACTGGAATTGTAACTAATGCTGCTCCAACAAAGGGTATTAATACAGATAACCCAACTAATACCCCCAACAGAGCAGCATATCGTAAATCAAATATTGCAAAAGCAATAAATGAAGCTCCGCCAATGATTACAATTTCAATGACCTTACCACGGATATAATTCATTATTTGCTGATTCATTTCATGCCATACTTGGCTTATTAAACGTCTTTGTTTTGGTAAAAAGGTTTCAATACCTGAAGTGAGTTCTATTTTATCTTTAAGCATAAAAAACACTAAAAGTGGCACCAGTATTAAATATATCATCCAAGCCACAACATCTTTTAATGACGTTAAAGAAAAAGATAAAATTTGCTGACCAAACTCTAATACCTTACTTTCGACATTTGAAACAATATTCTGAATTTGTTGTGCATTGATTAATTCAGGGTGGCGCTCAGGTAAATGCATTAAAAATGATTTTCCTTGCTCTAACATAGAAGGTGCTTCTTGCAGTAAATTTGCTGCCTGCTGCCAAAGTACAGGTACCATAGTCACAAAAACGGCGATCATAACACCTGCAAATAATAACATGACACTCGCACATGCTGATAATCGGGCTAAGCCTAAATTTTGTAATTTTATAACTGGCCACTCTAGTAGATATGCAATTACCAAGGCAACAAGTACAGGTATAATTAAAGAACCCACAAAATACAATAGTGCAACTAAAGCTATCAATAAAAAAAATAAGGTGACTGCATGAGGATCTGAAAATTTACGTTCATACCAAGATTTTAAAAATTCTAACACTTAAATATTCCCTCTGACTAAATTAATGATCAACTCATTATTACTATCACAGTTTTGTATTTGATATTTAAATTTATGAAAAATTAAATATCGTTCAATATCTTTAATATCCGAATTACTTAATATTAAAAATGTAATCGTATCAAGGCCTTTTTCTTGCTCTTTATTTATTAAAGCTAATTTCAATTGATACTTAAATTGAACGAAAAACTGAGGACACTGATAATGTGTTAAATCATATTTAACCATTAAAGCTGCAATTATAAATAAATATTTTGCAATAATAACGGCAAAGTAAAACAAATGGAATCTAATCTATACTCTAACTAAATGAATCATCTAACTTAAGGTGGTTTAGGTGTACCAAAAGGAAACAATGCATTATGCTTATATAAGGTAAAGAATAGGTATAAGTTAATGACATCCCAAAATGATAAAGCACAATTGCCAAGTAACCCAACATTAAAGGATGTTAACTGGTACAAAAAACAATTAAATTGGGGGGAGTTACCGCCCTTTTATCATTTAGTAGCTTCATCATTAGGTGAATCTGAAGGCATTTTGACTCATGGCTTTGATACTGCAATAAAACGCATAATAGATAAGCGTAATTGGAATTTAGACCTCCTTGGCGGTACTGATAGTAATTCTAACGGTATTATTTGTGAAAATAAGCCGAGAATTGCACTTTATCAAGTATTTACTGATAGAGGCTTTGAATTACAAGTCTTTCCTTATGCTAAAAATATCGAAATAAATCATTTCGTCAAAGATAATAAGTTAATGGAATTCGTGGTATGGGATCCCCACTCAATGAGGCTCATTCTAAGAATTAACCAATTACATAAATATATACAATTTTATTTTCAAAGAGGCGATGAAGCTGATAAAGCACTCATAATACATGCCCATAAACTTGTACTTAGAATAATAAATTTTTTAAAACAAGAATTGAACATTATTAAGATTAATGGGGTCTCAATTAAACAGTATTATGATCTATGTGAAAATAAAACTTCGCTAGATCAAGATGAATTGATGCTTGGGCAGTTAATGATGAATGAACAAGCAAACAAGGAATGAAATGAATAATAGAAAAAAATTGTCACGATTTGTTATCAGCACATTGTTATTATCTTCAACTGTATTAGCACAATCAAGCTTTAAACTTCCCGATTTAGGCACATCCGCCCTGCAAATACTACCATTAGAAAAAGAAAAAGCAATTGGCGAAATCATGATGATGAAAATAAAAAGTTCATCACCGATTATCCAAGACCCTTTATTAGATGAATATCTTACAAGTATTGGTAATCGTTTAGTTGCCCATGCTGATGATATTCGATTTCCATTTGAATTTTTTTGGATTAAAAATGACGAAATAAATGCATTTGCATTTTATGGTGGTCATATCGGTGTTCACGCAGGTTTAATTGTAAAATCAGAAAATGAAAGTCAGTTTGCTTCAGTATTAGGTCACGAAATCGCTCACGTTACCCAAAGACATTTAGCACGACGATTACAAAAACAGCGAGATAATTCCGGCTTAACTTTAGCTGGCATGGTTGCAGGAATATTAACAACCATAGTCAATCCTGAAGCGGGCATGGCAATTATTTCAGCCAATCAAACTCAAAGCATGTTAAGTAAAATGACACACAGCCGTGGCGCAGAACAAGAAGCCGACCGTATCGGAATGTCTATTTTAAACAACTCAGGATTTGATCCTCGAGCCTCAAGTAGATTTTTAGCTAAACTATCAGCTCAATTAAGATTTAAGCAAAAACCACCTGTATTTTTATTATCTCATCCTCTACCTGATAGCCGAGTGTCAGATATTCGTTTACGAGCGCAACAATTTCCTGAAAAATTTATTGATTCAAATCTTGATTTTTTATTAGCTAAGAGCCGGATTAAAGCACGTTTCACTTCAACGTCAGAAAAAGCAGAGATACAATTCAGAAGCGATATTAAAAAACATCAATTTTCAGATAGAACGGCTGCAAAATATGGTCTTACTTTAACCTTAATTGATCAGAAAAAACTTGAAGAAGCTGAAATCATTTTAACTCAATTGTTAAAAACAGACCCATCAAACTTATTTTATCTAGATAGTAAAACTGACTTATTAATTGCACAAAAAAATACCCAAGCTGCTTTAACTTTATTAAAAGAGCACTATCAATTAAAGCCTAATAACCAAGTAATCACCTTAAACTATGCCAATGCAGCGATTGAAGCCAAAGATTACGTATTAGCAGAACGTTTATTAAAGTATTTTTTGCTTGATAAACCCGATCATCCTTTAGGTAAAGACCTAATGGCTCAAAATTACAAAATGCAAAAGAATCAATCTGCGTATCATGAAATACGTGCGAGTATCTTGATAGACCATGGCGCGTATCAACAGGCATCAGATGAAATTCAAAAAGCACTTAACTTCATTGAAAAAACTGATGATATTAAGCGCCAACGCCTTAAAGCGCTATTAAAACAATATCGCCAAATGCAAAAAGAATTAGCAAAGTTGTAGACAGGGCCTATACCCAAGCCACTTGATAATGCTTGTTTCAGAACTTATCAGGTGAGTTAGCACAAGGCATATCATTTTAGGAATGCTTATTGCCTTTCAAACTGATGTAACGTAGTGATTACTTACCTGATAAATTCCCTACGGGCGGGTTTTAAATGGTCAACTACCGCGTTATCTATGTTGATAAGGGAATAACCATTACCTGCAATAAATGTCTTGTAATTGACCATTTAAACTCCCGCTGAAATCATGTATTTCCAAGTAGCTTCGGTATAGAGGTTAATAAAACATCATGGGTACATTCAACGTCACCATGTAAAAATCGAAACTTCGAATCTAGCATTTCTATGTCGTTTAAGTATAAAATAGCGCTTTAATTTTTATTAGTGAACATTTTGCTTTTCACTTAAAATGTTTAAACAAAAATTTACGCTATTTTTTATTTAGGATTTAACATGACAATTCAAATTTATCACAACCCAAGATGCTCGAAGTCTCGTCAAACGCTTATATTACTAGAAGAAAATAGCATAAAACCAGACATTGTTGAATATTTAAAATCTGCACCAAATGTATCAGAGATAACATCGCTTATCACAAAACTCGGTTTTGATTCTGCTCGCCAATTAATGCGTACAAAAGAAGATCTATATAAAGAACTCAATCTTAAAGATGAAAATTCAGAATCTGCATTAATTGAAGCCATGGCAGAAAATCCAAAGTTAATTGAACGTCCTATTGTGGTAAATGGTGATAAAGCTGCGATTGGTCGCCCACCCAAAAGCGTATTAGAAATTATTTAATGCCTTATATTCTGGTACTTTATCATTCCAGTCATGGCTCAGTTAAAAACATGGCGCATGAGATTTGTGACGCAATATCAAGCAGTAATATGGAAGTCAAGTTACGTACATTTGTCAAACAATCTGAATCAGATATTGTGGTAACACAAGATGATTTAATTCATTGCCAAGCACTTGCTTTTGGTAGTCCAACACGGTTTGGCATGATGGCTTCTCAAGCAAAATTATTTTGGGAAAATACCAGTGAATTATGGTTAAAAGGCCAACTGATTGACAAACCGGCAAGCGTATTTACATCAAGTAGTAGCATGCATGGTGGTAATGAAAGTACACTATTGACATTATCTTTACCCTTATTACATCATGGCATGATGCTATTAGGTGTACCTTATGATATTCCTGAATTATCTAGCACTAAAAGTGGTGGCACACCATATGGTGCAAGTCACGTATCAGGTTTAGGCAATAATACTGTCCTCAGTTCCCATGAAATCAAAATATGCCACTCTGTCGGACATAGGTTAGCTAAAATTACTCAACAATTGAATAAGTGACATGATCAAAAAACAAGATAAAACAAAAAACTTTCAACGGCTAGCTATATTTGGCTATGTGGGCTTATTAATACTAATGCCATTATGGCTATTTTACTTAGACAAGCCTGAAGGATATAGCAATGGCTTTATATTTATGATCTATATAATACCTTTATTATTACCGTTAAAGGGTATTATTCAAGACAAAATATATACCTACGCGTGGGCCAATTTCATTGTCATGATTTATTTTTTGCATTCTTTGACTTTGCTTTATACCTCATGCGATATTTTTGTGGTGCTAGAGTTAATATTTACCACTAGTATGTTTGTCGGTTGTACTTATTATTCTAAACATCGTGGACAAGAGCTTGGCTTAAGAATAAGAAAATTAAAAGATGAGCTAGCCGAAGAAAGAGCAGCTCATCAACATGAAAAACCTAAATAAATTTTTCATATATATTTTCAAGAAATACAAAGGGAAGTTAATTAATAAATGTCATCATTTGAATTAAAAAAAATACTAGGCAACTTGCTGATGCCTTTGCCTTTACTATTTGCATTAGTATTAATAGGTTTATTTTTACTCGTATTAAAACAAAGAAAATCTGGCTTAGTATTTTTTGTCCCAAGTATGCTAACACTATTGCTAATAAGTTTACCCATTGTTACGCAAGCATTAATTAATTCAACAGAAAATAAATACAAACCTTTTAATGCTGAACACCATACCAAACTAAACTATATTCTAGTATTAGGTTGCCAAATTAAACCTAACAAGTATCGCCCTGCTAATGCACAACTTGGAGCCTGCTCTTTGGCACGTTTAGTTGAAGGGCTAAGGATCGCCAGAAAGTACCCTTACGCTAAATTAATTGTATCTGGTTATGGTTATGGTGGCGCAACAAGTAGTGCGCTAATGAAAAAAACCGCTTTGAGTTTAGGGTTACACAATACAAGAGTGTTAACTAACCCAAAAGCCAAAGATACATCGCAAGAAGCTAAACTGTTAGCATACAAACTTGTTGATGCCAAAGTCGCCCTTGTTACCTCAGCAGCACACATGAGCCGTTCTATAGATTTATTTAATCAACAGGGGATCGATGTTATTCCAGCTCCTACAGACTTCTATGCACTTAATCAACAACCTTTGTGGCTTCAATTTATACCTAGCCCTGAAGCTTTTTTAGCTGTGACAGCACATCAGCATGAATTGATTGGTTCCTTATGGATAAAATTATTAAGACTTTACGATCCTGAATCAATATAAATAACATCAAAAAATATTATTTTCACACTCTCTACACCTATTTCAATACTTTAAAATATTGAAATAGGTGTCAACGTATTATTTATTAAAGCATAGGGGCTATTGATCTTTCGAGATTACTTTTGCAGCGAATTGTTGAGCATTTATACAAGGCAGAGGCTTTGTCATGTGGTTGTTCCATATAAAAAGGCGATAACGCAGTAAAAATGCCCAACAAACGCTGTCCGAAGGATTCGGCTAAAAGCATTTTATTCTTTGTTGAGTCGTATTTACTTAGAATGACTAGGCTACACACTACTCGCCGCGACTAAAATGCTTTTATCTCGAACAAAATTTAACCCTGAAAGATCAACAGGCTCTAATATCTTCATATACCAATTCTGTTAGCTACGCAGTGACCATAATAAATTTATACGGGATTATCAATATCAACAAAAACCACATCTAATTGATATTCGCTAGCCAAGTGCTCACCTAATGCTTTGATGCCATATCTTTCAGTCGCATGATGACCAGCTGCAAAAAAATCAATATTTTGCTCTCTAGAGCTATGAATAGTTTGCTCTGATACTTCACCAGTTAAGTACGCATCTATACCTTGTTCAGCTGCTAAATCGATATAACCTTGTCCACCGCCTGTACACCAAGCGATAGTTTCTATTTTCTCTTTCCTTACAATCGAAGTAACCGGTTCTCGATTTAAAATTTTTGCAATTTTATGTGCGAATTTTCGTCCCGACATCGGTGTATTTAAAACACCTTTTACTGGAACGCTTATAGCACTGCCTAGCTCTAATCCAGCTTCATAACTAATATCTAACAAATTAGCCAATTGCGCATTGTTACCTAAAGTTGGATGCACATCTAGTGGCAAGTGATATGCGATTAAATTTATATCGTGCTTTATCAGTGCTGAGATACGCTTTTTCTTCATACCTATAATTTGTGGATTTTCACCTTTCCAGAAAAATCCATGATGTACTAAAATAGCATCAGCTTTAAGATTAATTGCAGCATCAATTAAAGCTTGTGATGCAGTAACACCAGTCACAATTTTTGTAATGTTATCTTTACCTTCAATTTGTAAACCATTAGGACAAAAATCTTTAATCGTATGCGGTTCAAGCAAGTTATTAAGGTGTGACATTAAATCAGAACGTTTCATAATTTTTCAATATTTTCTAAAAATTTGTAAAATTGTCCCGTTTAGTTGATCAAAAAGAAAGAAAAACCTGAAAAAATTGATAATTCTTCCAAAAGTCGGTATAAAAGCCGCTGCAACAAATTTAACAAAAAACTAGGAATAATGATGAGCAAACTTGATAAAGCACAAGTTTTAGAAGATTTTGACAAAGCATATCAAGCAGAAAATGGCAAACAACCTGAAGTTGTTGCTAAAGCAGGATGGTATAGTGTAGACGGTGGCAAAAATATGCGCCTAGCTGATCTTGCCGCTTTAACTGAAGAACTTTCATCTGGTACTGCTACTGAAACTGCAAAGCCTGCTAAAAAAACTGCTGTTATATCAGTAGAAAAGAAAGATAAAGGTATAGTTATCGTTAAAAATAACGAAGACGGTTATACAGCTGAAGAGTTCTGGATTGTATATCTTGCAGAACGAGATCACGACTGCCGTTTACCACAAGGTATCGTATAGGGTATTAAATTTCGATTTAATACCAAAAAGGCTGTAATTACTTTGCAGCCTTTTTTGTATTTATTGTCTTGTCTTGAAAGAGAGCTTGAAGATGAGCGCTTACGTAACCTGTTGCTCAATGAAGTTGTTGAAATCATTGATGCTGAGCATGGCGCTAACTAAAAGATGAAGTAGGACCATTTTCATCATAAACCGCGGATTGATTGGTTACTTGATGTTTTGTAGTTTCTACTTCTTGTAAGTCAAATTGGCCTAAATAGTTAAGCATATTGATGTAAGAAGATGCACTGAAATGTAATTGTAAATCTTCAGGTGTTGCCCATTCCTCAAAAACATAAATCACACCATCTTCGTTAACATCTAAACTCCAATTATAAGCCAAACAGCCTTTTTCTGTTCTGGCATCAAGAATATATTCTTTTGCTCCTTTTAACGCTTGTTCAACATCATTTTTAAGTGTTCCTTGCTGAATCCACTGAAATAATTGACCTCTTATCTCGTCATATCTATCAGACTCATAATGAGTCATAAGCCCTTCAATTGAGGCTTGAGACAACTAAATTAAATAAGTTTTGGACCTGCCTGAGGCTCTAATGTACTGTAATTAGCTATGGCCACACAGTGCAACACGCCTATTCTGCGCAATATTAGTAACGGCGTCTTCTAACATTTTCCCGCCAATACTATCGAAATAGTAATCAATGCCATCTGGGCATTCTTTTACTATTAATTCAGTTAGAGGTGTAGATAACTTGTAGTTAAAATAGCTGTAAAAACCAAATTCATTAATCAATTTTTACGATTTTTGATCGCTACTAGTGATACTCACTACTTTAGCACCATTAATTTTAGCAATTTGACCTGCCACTATACCTGCAGCAGATATTAACTCTCTGTCACCTTTTTTAAGTTGCCCAAGATCCACTGTGCCAATATAGGCAGACATACCTGTTTCACCTAAAACCCCTAAATACAAAGAATCATCACATTCCCACTCGGTAGGTAAAGGTTCAATAGCTTCATTTTCAGCTGTTATAACGCTATATTGTTGCCAAGCGATACGGGTCATTAATTTTATCACCTTGCTTGTAACGCTCTTCAGGTAACCTGAGCAAGCGCGGTCTTATATTCAACAGTTATTTCGTATTGAAGCAAAAATAAAAACAGCCACAACCGATGAAAAATATCGCGCTCGACAACAAGAAAGTACGCCGATATTAGCTGCATTAAAAAAGTGGCTCGGTAAATCCTTAAAGCACCCAGTAAAATCAGCGAAGTTAACCAAGGCACTCACCTATTTAAATAATCAGTGGTGTAAATTAAGTCGGTATACGGAGAATGACGCGTGCCCGATGGTTATGATTGTTACCAAAATGCGCTAGCTGAAAGAATTAATGGGATCTTAAAGCAGGAGTTTTTGTTATATAAATGCCAGGATATGGATGAGTTAAAAGAGATCGTCGATGAATCAATTGTAATATCCAATCAAATGAGACCGCATTTGAGTTTAGGAATGAAAACACCAAACCAAGTGCACAAAAAAAACCAGACGCAAAAGCAACTGGCCTTCAATTAAAACCGTCAACCTATTTCAGGAGGACATATTATTCAATAATCAACTTAACCAATGATGATTCACCATCATATGTAACTGTTAAGAAGACTTCCCCCGTCGTATTGGATGTACTTATTATCTTATAATTAGCTGCACTCGTGCCCGCAGAGACTAGCTCACTACTGATTAAATCATTTTTGCTATAAGTAAACTCACTAAACTCAGTTACATTAATATCAGCTATTGTTTCTTCAAACTGAGCTGTTACAGAAATCTCAACTGATTCATTTGCTTTGATTGTAATGGTCTCTTCACCTTGGTTTATAAGTAGAGTGTCTAAAGTAGCATCTCCTTTTATCTCCAAAGTCGCATTGCCTTGCACTCCGCCACACGTAGCGTAAACTTGTGTCACACCAGGTTTTAATGCCAAAATACTGCCTTTAGTTGTACCATTAAGTGTGATACCTGCTAATTCTGAGTTTTTTGCTTCCAAACTGATATTATTGTCAATATTTATAGGCGTTTCAGATATTGTACTTACGAGATTTACCTGAGATTGCAGTATGATTCTGTCGCCAACATTTAGGGTAATTATATTGACAACTTTGTCATCTACTAACACATCGATCGTCTCTAAGTTTTTTGGATCTGCAGTAACCGTAAGTTGATTGGAAATATTATTAACTTTACCTGACACAATTGTATTTTCAATTTCAGAATTGGATGTATGTAATATGCCACCGTCTTCAATGGTAGCTGTGGTATTTTCATCAACTGAAAAGTTAATGTATTTAGTTACATTCAAAGATGTATAATCATCTTCATACGTAACATCAGCCACAATATTAGCATCTATACAGGTATTAATATCTCCAGAAATTGGGTTACTTTGCTTTAATGTTAATGAAGAGATTGCTGAATCACTCACTGACATTTCACCTTGTGCTAAAATGCCATTAATTGTTGTGCCCGTAATAACAACTTTACCTTGTGGTTCTGTTGAATTAGCAACGGCTTCAACTAGCCCTTTGCTATTTACTGTTGCAATACTTGTATCACTAGATGACCACGCTAGTTCAGTTGTTACATCTCTTTCATCGTCATTGCTATCTATGCCTAATGCCGTTAATTGGTGGACTTCGCCCACTCTTAAACGTGTCATCGCACCAATAATCGTAACTTTCTCAATGATTGTGCCTTTAGCACGTTGAGATTCTAACTTTACCGCCTTTGCTAATGCTTCTGAGTTATTATCTGAATCACAACCTGAAATAACAATACTTATTGTTAAACAAATTCTTAAAGAAAATTTTGGCATAAAACTAATCATTTTCATTTAATAAACCTTTTTTACTTTTAGAAGTGATAATTAAAACCAAGTGAAATACCCGTAATGCTTAAGTTGCTATCATTATATAGTGACTGATACCCAAGTTTTATACGGGCATTTTTAAATGAAGGAATTTCTTGATATAAAGATATCCCCCAAGCAAAGCCATTATATTCATCTGAGCCATTAAACGTGTTTTCAGGCCCAGACACTGACATATTACTACTTGCATAACCTAAAGACACATCAAGACTAAAGCCATTTACAGCATAAGATTGCAGCAATAAAAAGATCGCTTTGTTGTTTTCTAAGTCAAATTCCACATTATAAATGTTGTCAGTGTTATTACTGAGTAAATATTGGCCCTCAATTGCAATTTGTTTATAAATACTTGTGCCTAACCTAAAAGCTGCCATCGGTATATTTGCAGCTTCGTTTGACGTTTCAATATCAGAATGTAAATAATCTACGCCAATAAAACTAGAATCTGCAAAACTTGGTGCTGTAGCAAATAAATATAAAAGTGGGAAGGTTTTCTTCATAATTAATAACTAAGTTCCTTTTTAAGTGAAAAGGGATTTTATATAACTATGCTGCTGATTTCTATCTTTGTAACGAAACCTGAACATTTTTTCTCTAGTCTCAAGTAACCCTATTTGATAATAGAAAATATAACCTGCTCCATCATTTAAAATAAATATCTTATAACAACGTTTGTCGACTTGCCCTACAGGAGTTTTGTTTGAAGAATATTATCAATAATCTTACTTGCCAAAAGTAGTCCTCAGGTTTATTCTTCCATTTTTTAAAAGCCAAAAGGTATCATGGGTAGAGTTGGCTTTTAAGTCTATTAAGCGATATTCATGCTAGTTAAAGTAAAGGTACATTTATGAGCGATAAACAAAATAATCAAATAGGCACTCCAGGTATAAAATGGGGCGTAAATGAAAAAGCACTTTGGCTTTCAAAGCAATCGTTCAAACGCTCATATCAAAATGAAGTGGTAACTAAAATTAACGCTCTTAAATCTGACTTTGATGTAGCGCAATATGGTGCGCTTTGCTACGATAAAGTTAAATATCCGCTATATGTCATAAAAAGTCAAAATTGGGATATCGCTAAGCCCACTATTTTAGTAACAGGTGGTGTACATGGTTATGAAACAAGTGGTATACATGGCGCTTTAGGATTTTTATCATCTCAAGCATTAAACTATACAAATCATTTTAATATTGTAGTAACCCCCTGTATTAGTCCTTGGGGGTATGAAACTATTAATCGTTGGAACCCAAATACCGATGATCCAAATAGATCATTTTATGAAAACAGTCCAGCTGAAGAATCGGCTGCACTCATGAGATGCATAGCGTCGCTTAACACTAAAATCACAGCCCATATCGATTTGCATGAAACAACTGATACTGATAATACCCAATTTAGACCTGCTTTAGCTGCTCGTGATGCTGTAGCACATACAAACTGGAATATCCCGGATGGATTTTATCTTGTGGGAGATACGATAAACCCAGCAGTAGACTTTCAAACAGCAATCATCAAATCTGTTAAGAAAGTAACGCATATTGCTCCTGCTGATGAACAAGGTAATATCATCGGTGTTCCATTAGAGCAATTTGGAGTAATAAATTATGCCACAAGTAAGTTAAGCTTATGTATTGGATTTACCCATGCTGCATATTCAACAACAACAGAGGTTTACCCCGATAGCCCTAAAGCAACAGCTGAAGACTGTATTCAGGCACAAATAACAGCAATTACGGGTGGCTTAGATTATATCATTGCAAATACACAAATTTGTTTATAAAGTTAGTTTTTTTAATTCAAATTTATGTACAGCATTATCATATCATGCGATAGGGAGGTATTCACACATCTCTAAACAATAAAATTCCTAAGAGGAAAAATAGAAAAATGCTAATCACAAAAAGCATGGCGTAAAAAGTCACTTTTACATTGATTATAATTTTCTTCAGAGCAGTTAATATAGTTAATTGCTAATAAATATTGAGCTTGTAAACATTTTTCCTCTTGTGCCAGCTCATATTCATTCATCACTATATGCATCGCTTCTATTGTACACTCTGACTCACCTTTACCTATTTCAACTTCATCAGGCTCAAAGTTATCCAGCATCCAAATTTGTAATTTTTTTATTGTTATATTTTGCTCGCCCCAAGACTTTATTATATCTATTAATTGTAACTTGGTGATCTCTTTACGGTGCATTGCTATCTCTTTATATAATTTCCCATTGTCATCGTGATAATTGTATGTATTCAATTGTTTTATATCAATGTGTTATTTCAAAATGCATGTTTCAGAGCTACCTGAGCGAGCTAAATTCAAAGCGGAAGCATTTCAAACCAACGCAACGATGACGGGGGTTTACTCAGAAGATCCGTCTCGGCGAGTTTAAACAGGGTTTATGCTGCGTTATTAATTTTGATAAGGGTTTTATCTCCCTTTAAGAATGCGACTTCCTGTAGTTATAGTCATTTTATCTCTATTCGGCTTAACAAATGAAAATAGTTTAGTTTCTCGCATGACAGCATCATTGCCATTGACTGTTCCTGGTGAAAATTTCCATTGCTTAATTGCTTTTTTAACCGCTCGCTTTAAGTGGTTTTGTGTATGCCCTACAAATTCGATATCTGTTGCTTTACCATTTAAATCAACTGTAAATTCGATCACTACATCCCCCTTATATCCTCTTCTTTGTGCTACTTCGGTATATATTGGGTTCACCATTTTCACTGTTTTAGGCGGTATTATTAAAGGCTCATACCCTTTAACTATGTTCTTTGTTAACAAGGGTTCATTATTATTTTGCTCTAAAAGAGTATTAAAACCCTTTTTAATATCCTCTACAACTAACTGTTCTACAGCACTAATATTAAAGTTAAACTCCTGTGTATCTGTTTGAAGGCTTACTTTAACTTCATGACTATTAAATAATGGATTATCTAATTTTCTTTTGAATTCAGTTGGTTTTGATTTAATCTCTAACTCATTTAATTTAAAGTCAAGAGACTGCCCACTTGATGGACCCCCAATATTAACACTTTTAGTTTCATGAGTGGCTTTAACATCATTCTCAGTAATGTCAGGTTTATCAGTTTTAGTTAACTCTTTCATATGATTTTTCAAGGGATTATCTGATATAGAACTACTTTCATTCTGTTTTAAATTGATGGTCATTAAAATGCTATTTTTTCGCTCTTCTAACTCTGCTATTTTGTTACTTTGAATCATACCAACAGCTTTATATGAACTAAATATTAAACAAACAACAAATAACCCTAATAAACCAGCAAGCCCGCTTTTTGCATATTTAGGTGTACAGCTATGATCTCCAATTACTCTAGCAATTCGACTTTTCAAATGCCCCCCTGTTGCAGCCATAACCATAACTGGTATCGTATCAGGTCTTATTTCTTCAGCATTTAACAGCGCTTTTGCATAATCTATTTTTGCTGTTTGATTTTTTGCAGCAATATCATCACAGCAATACTCTCGATCAATTCTAATTTGTTGTGAAATCCATTTAACTGCTGGATGAAAAAATAAAAAAACTTCTACTAATGATTGTATAAGGTTTATGAAGTAATCATAGCGTTTTACATGAGCTAACTCATGCGCAAGTAATAACTTTAACTGTTCATTAGTAAGGCCTGTGACCATATTAGCTGGAATTAATATTACTGGTTTCAGCCACCCTATCACCATAGGAACATCTACTAATTTAGAAATCAACAAACGCACATTTATTGATACTTGCAATGACGATTTGATTGACAGAAACTGCTCAGTTAGCAAGTCATGAGCTTCTGTAACCTGCGTTTTAGGTAATTTATATATAGATAATAACTCTTTGCAATAGCCTATGCTGAAATAACTCACCCCAAAAAGCCATACAATAGATAAAAAAGGTAATAAACCACCAAGATTTGGCGCTACATTTAATATTAAATTATTTACTGCTTCTATCTGTAAATTATTGACAGTTTGAGACTTATAAACGACAAAAAAAGTCACGAAAGGGGTTACTAAGCACAAAACTAATGTTAATAAGCTTAAGTTATATCTAATATTTGAATATTTATTACTAATTAATTTAAGTGCAGCAGCAAGAAACGATGCTAATGCAGTGCCTTGCCAAATAAAGTGTAATAAAGTAATTGATAACGTATTAAAAATAGGGTTATAAGAAATAGTATGAATAAAGTCCATTTAGCGTTCTCGATTAATGATTTTGCTTTTCTAATGTATTAAGTAACTCTCTGATTTCATTTATCTCATCTGAGCTTGCACGTTCACCTAAAGCACTTACAACTAGATCATATTTAGAACCACTAAATATCTTAGAAATGAGATCTTTAACAACAGATTTTTGTGTATTACCGGCTGACTCTTTTGCTTTATATAAATGCGCTCGTGAGGATTCATCTCTTTCAACTAAACCTTTTTCATGCATCAGCTGAAGTGTCTTTAAAGTTGTGGTATAACCCGTTGATTGTTGTTCAGCTAGAACCTCATGAACTTGACGTACTGTAGCTGGCTGAGTTTTCCATAAGATATTTAGAATATTAAGTTCAG
This sequence comes from Pseudoalteromonas sp. NBT06-2, assembly GCF_002276045.1. Lineage (GTDB taxonomy): Bacteria > Pseudomonadota > Gammaproteobacteria > Enterobacterales > Alteromonadaceae > Pseudoalteromonas. The sequence goes on from NZ_NQMR01000013.1 coordinate 74,965, forward strand.
ATTTAGTTGGCACTATTTTTTTACAAGTCATTATACACCCGAGTTAAAATTAGACACTAGCAACATTAATATACGAAAACACTCGTAAATTGCAACAATTTTATAACTTTTAACACCAAAAATTTTAAAATATAATTATTTAAAAAAATAAATAATATTGTAAACAACTTGATTTTTAAGTGATTGATTTCAAAATATTAATATTTAATCGTTTAGAAAGTCGGTTTAGGTTAGCTCGATCTGTTTCTAACCTTCTCGCAGTTGCAGCCCAATTACCACTTTCTTCGATCAAAATACGTTTTATTAAATCTCTCTGAAAATCATCGGTAACATTACGTAAATTCAATTGTGTGCTATTTTTTGTGTCAGGCTCAGGTATTACTGTTTGTTTAGTTTCACTGTTTAATGATGTAGGAGATAATTGGCCACAATCAGTAACTTCTATTTTAATAATCTCTTTGTTTTTTTGCCGAGAACAAGCCTTTAATGCAGCCCGACTGATTACATGTTCAAGCTCCCTTACATTACCAGGCCAATTATATTGATTTAGATATACCAAAGCCTGCGCATTGATTTTTAGTTGGGGTGCTCCAAGCTTTCTTCCTACTTGCTCTAAAAAATAACCAGCTAAAAGTTGAATATCACCCGATCTTTCTTTCAAAGACGGTACTCTTACGGGATAAACACTTAGTCTATGATACAGATCAGCTCTAAATTTATTGTTATTAACTTCTTCATGAAGGTTTCTATTTGTTGCTGCAAAAATCCGTACATCCACTTCTTCTACATTATCTTGACCTACAGGCTGAATTTCATTATTTTGTATGGCGCGTAAAATCTTACTTTGTGCCGCTAGTGGCAATTCACCAATTTCATCTAAAAACAAAGTGCCATTATTTGCAATTGAAAACTTTCCAGCTCTATTTTTATCCGCACCTGTAAATGCTCCCTTAACATGACCAAAAAGTTCACTTTCAATTAGGTTTTCAGGGAGTGCAGCACAATTTACGTAAACTAAAGGACCATTAGAACGAAATGACTTTTGATGTAATGTACGCGCGACAAGCTCTTTACCAACACCAGTTTCGCCATAGATTAAAATATTGAAGTCTGAAGCCGCAACAATATCTATTTCTTGCTTCAACTTGTCCATAATTCGGCTTTGACCTATAAGCTCACCGCCATCACGCATTAGTGCTTCTTCAGTGAGTTCAGCAACTACCTTTTGAGAGTGTAACGCCTGAGATTCTAATAAATTGATCATAAAGGCTGTATTTAAAGTTGTAGCTGCAATTGCAGATATGACTTCTAAAGTACGATTGGGTATATCATCAAAAACAAAAGGCGTTAAACTGTCTATGGTTAACAAACCTAAGAGTTTATCATCAAAAAATAATGGTAACCCCATACATGCGTGTACAGGTAAGTCACCCTCTTTATCTATAAGTAAACCATCATAAGGATCCGGTAATTCACTTTCCGCAGAGAACCTAACTGGCACTTTTGATTTACATAATTCATCAAATCTAGGGTGGTCTTTTATTTTAAATCTGCGCCCTAATGTATCTCGACTCAATCCTTGAAGTGCAAGCGGCTTTAATACGTCTTGGTGATATGATAATAACGCAACTGCATCACATTGAATGGTTTTTCTTACAGTGTCTAATAAGCGATCAAATCTATCTTTTGTACTCAAGCATTTTGGTAATTCTAAAGCGAGCTCAATTAATGCTGTGGAAGTTATATTATTCATTTTAATCCCACTTAAATTTATAAAGTATATCTACAGAGTCATTAACACCATTTATAGCTTCTATATATAATTGAGGTAATAATTGATAGCGAATTACAATCTCTGTTAATGCATCAAATACACCTACACTATACTTAACTTGTACGTAAGGTAGTACATAGCCTGATATTTCAACTTTTGTATCATCTCCTGAGACAGTTGAACCTAAAGACATATCTGCGATCCCTAATCGTGAACCTATTTTACTAACAAGCCCTTCCCCTCTGGAAAGCCCTTGCGACAACAATGCCTGTGCAAAAATCGTACTACTAGAGCGACTTTCAGCTTCATCTAAAGATTGTCCACTTAACAAATAAGACAATGCTTCAACCTTATCTTTAATAGGTTCGGAGAAGATGTCTAACTCTGGCTTGTTTACATTACCAGTCAATTTAATACCCGCAATAACATCATCAGCAGTTTTTTCTGGATTTCGAATAGCCTTGATATTTAAATAAGGTTTATCAATTGCACCGCTAAACTCGATTTGTCCGGTTTTTATTTGTAAGTCCTGCCCAAAGGACTGATATACACCATTAGTTAAATATATATCTCCAGTAGTCAATAAAGGACTGTGATATCCTTTATGAAGCGTCAAATCTCCTTCCAACTCTGAGATCAAACCAAAAGAATCAATCTTAACATCATCTTTTATAATTAAAGATAAATCAAGGCCATAAAAAAAACTAGGATCTTTTACTTGCTGCTCATGTTCAAAAATCACTTCATCGTCGCTGACTTTGATAGCACCTTCAGGTAACGAGTCAATGATAATACGACCATACGGAATTTCTACATTTCCGGTAAGATCTAATTCATTATTTTTAACAATTAATTTTAAATTCGGGTTTAATATGATTTTAATACCTTGATCTATTTTTAAATTAAAATTTTGTCCGATTATATCTAATTGCCCTCCAAGGTTTGAACCATGCCAATCTAATTCACCTTTAACTTTTGCATTTCCTTGTTTATCATCAAAAATATCACCGTTAAGTATTAACTTTTGTTCTTTGAAACCGATATTTAAATGGCTCCCTTTAATCGTAACCGGTATATCGTCTCCCGAAACATCAATATTCCTTGCGTTTAATTCACCTGACAAAAATGGTTTTAACAGTGAGCCAGAAATATTAATATCAGCAAATACATCACCAAATAACGTATCTACGTTTTGAATGAAAGGCTTAAATTTATCTAATTTAAAACCATTTAACTTGATAATACCATCCAAGTTTTTTGCATTTTTAATATCAGAAATGCTCAGTTCACTCAATACAGAACCAAATAAATCAGAGTTGAAAAATGCATTAAAATATACTTTATCCGAAGTGGAATTAGCAGTAACTTTTATTTCTTTGATTGGTAATACAAAATGCTTTTCTTCTTGCTGTAAAGTAACTTCAAAGCTCTGAGAACCTAAACTCATTTCAAATTTATTCAACTTTCCTTGTTGCCAATTTAAATTCATACCGCCAGTAAATGTGCCTATTGCTGTTAAATCTGCAGGTAAAAAGTGAGCGATGCTTGCTAAATTAAATTTTTGTAAATCAATATTAATGTCACCTTTTTTTTCACTGGCAGTAAATTTTTCTATACACAAGTTTGATTCATTAGAATACCAACAATGAGCATTTATTTTTATTACTTTTTGATTAATATCGAATTCTAAATCAATTGTGGCTTTAGGTTTTATAACTTGAACAAAATCAGTTATATATAAGTTTGATATCCTAGATTGCCAAATATTTTTATTATTAACGCCGCCAGTAATATTAAAGTCACTTTTTACCCAGTCTGAATCCAGTTTAAAAGCAGCATGATGATTATACTTATCACCTGCTATATTTATATTTAGCGCTTTTAGTTTTTTTCCTTCTAACTCACCATTATGAATGAATAAGTTAACTTGAGTCTTAAAGTTATCGGCAACAGAGACTAACCCTTTGGTTTTAGCTTGTTGAAATTTTATTTCATGATAACTAAAATCATTAAAATCTAACTCCCAGTTTATCTCAGGCTTTGTACGTTTGCCTGAAATGGCTAAATTACCTAGGCCCTTTCCTGATAAGTCATTTAAAAAATCACCAGCTTGGTTGATGTCTAAATTACCTTTTAAATTCCAGTTTTGATCTATCTTTCCTCTTAAATTTAACGTATTAACACCGCTTGTTAAGCTTATATTGTTAACTTCAATATTAAATTTATCATCCAACACAAGCTGGGTATTTAAATTAAATGGTATTTCATTATCTGCGGATAATATGAAAACCCCTCCTAAATCAAAATTATTAACTGATAAAAGCCATTTTTCACTTAATTGTTTAAAATTCAAGTCAAAAGAGCCATTGAGCTCACTACCTATATTTACAGCAAAATCGTGCAAATTTAATTTAGTAAGCTCTCCAGTTAAATTTGCATTTAATTCATTTTTAAATAGCACATCACCTTTGAGTACTACTGAACTTTTTGGCGTGTTTAATAATAATTTATCTAATGTAAATTGGTTTAAGTCACCATTGCCTAATAAATTTAAATCTATTAAAGGATAGGCATTTACTCCTTGCTGGCTTGAAACCTTTATTTCATATGCTTTTAATGAACCACGGGCAACAAGATCAAAGCGATTTAATTTATAGGTTTGATCATATTGTAAATGTTGCCAGTTTTGTATATCCGTTGTTAAATTAAACGGATAGTTTTGTTCTTTAAGATTAAATTTCGCTGTTGAATTTGAAGGAAATTCGCCTATCGTTTTTAAAACGACATTTAATTGTGCTAAATTTCCTGTCGCCTTTAAAGCTAAGCCATGTATAACATGCTGATTTTTAATTTGATTGATATCTAAGTTTAAATCTATAGGGTTATTAGCAACAAGCGCTACTACCCCCTTGGCAGTCAGATGAATATCTTGATACGTTAAAGCAAGGTTTTGTAAGTTTAACTGACTTTCAAAAAAATCAGCTTTTAAATTAATGTTATTAATAACTTGAGACGAATTCGCTTGATTAAATTCAAACTGTTTTAATTTCACTTCAGTTAAAATAAAATCTAAAGGTGTTTTAAATAACACATCATTAATTGGATTAAAAACAAGCTCTTGTTTAGGTTTTACTTCTTTTTCTATTTTATTTTTAATTAGCCTAACCTTATTTATCAATAACTTATGAATATTAAGTACTGGCTGTTTTTGACCTTTTTCTAATGCTACAACTAAAGACAGTTTTTCGAAGTTTAACTCTGTATTAAGAAATTTAACTTTAGCACTTTCTAACGATAAAACATCTAAACAAACCGCATTTTCATTTTTAATATAACCATATACACATTGCCATATGTTTAAAGCAATTGTGATACTTTCAACATTAATATTAATCGATTTATTCTTGTATATAATGGAAAAAGGGTCTTGATATAAAAAACGTCCATCTTCTAATTTTATTGATAAACCGGACACTAAGTTATTGGCGCTAAAGGCTATGAATTTATTTCCAAGGCTGGTAAAAAGTATGCAAAATACAAATATTGATAAAAACAGTAAAGTATAAGCTACATAATGCTTAATTTTTTTAACAAAAATATTTTTAACTTTTTTATTTTTAATGTTTTTTGTCAGTTTACTGCTCATAACTCAGGACCTATCATAATGCTCAAACGAGCATTATTGTCATCTGTTAAAGCCCAAGCATAGTCAATTCTTATAGGACCGACCGGTGTTAACCATCGAATACCGATACCTGCACCTACTTGTATGTCTTCTGAAAAATCATTTGTAGCAATACCGCCATCAACAAATAAAGCAGCTCGCCATGAAGGTGCAAATTGGTAGTTATACTCTACTGTACCCGTAGCTAAATATTTACCGCCTACTACTTTGCCATCTTCTTTTGGAGAGATGGATTCATATTTATATCCTCGAATACTTTGATCACCGCCAGCAAAAAATCGCATTGAAGCAGGAACTATATTGATATTTTCAACTAAAATTGCGCCTAAGTTCGCTTTGGTATAAAACAAATGGTTATTTTGATATGTTCTCAATAAGGCTGTCTGAAATTGAAATTTTAATAAATCAGTTTTTGAGAATGCATCATCTAAACCTACTTCTGCCGAAAACAGCCATTGATTACCCCAAAATGGCGTTGTACCGCCTTTACTTTTCTTTTTGGCAAAACTGATACCAGGTAACAGCATTTCAGTATTTTCATTTTCACTGGCAATTTCATAATCCTCCCTTACATATTTAATAAAAGCTGTTCTTATCCAGTTAGACTCTGTTACCCACTGTCTTTGTAACTGGGTAGTTAATGTTTTAATGTATTTTCCCGTATCAGAATTATTTTCACTTTTATAACCAAAAGCATAGCGCCATACATCGTCGACAGGATCATTTACAGGCACCGTATAAGCAAATTCAAATTCTTTTTCTAACTCAGTAAGAACCGCATCGGTATCAAAGTAGTGACCGTCAGTGCCAACCCAGGGTTTACTCCATTTAATTCTTGCTTTAGCCCCTAAGTCCGTAGACAAACCACCACCAACTTCATAACTATTTTCAGGCTTATGCAATACATCAACCCTGATAGGTATTTGTTTATTTTCTCTATGCTCAATATCGGCATATACACGAACACTTTTAAAATAGGGTTTGCTGGCAATATCTAAATTATATCGTGAAATGATCTTAGCTTGATAAACCTCTCCTGCTTTAAAAGTAGCTAAGGAACGAATATATTTTACCGCTGGCGTATCCGATGAAATCACAATAGGTCCATAGGTATATCGTGCACCTGTATTAATATCAAATGTTACTGTCGCGCTGTGTTCTTTTAAAGATATACCTAATTCATTTACTTGCCATTGTGCATCAAAATAGCCCAGTTCAAGTAATTGACTTTCAATGATAGATTTAGATTTTTCATAGTGTGCATGATTTATTATATTACCTTGAACTAAAGGCAATTTTTTTAGAGTTTGTGTTAAGGCATTGTCGTTCTTCCCCTCGCCCTGAAAGTGGTAATTTAACTGCGCTATCCTAATTTCAGTGCCTTGATCAATCTCAACTTTCATAATGACCAGTTTATCTTGTACATCACCATATTGTTCAAAAAATAGTTTTATTTTCGGTTCATAATAACCAAGTGCTTTTAAACCTGCTTTAATTTTATCTAGGCTGTGACGCTTTAATTGTTTAGTTGCTGATTCATTTTTTACTTTTTCTAAATAAAAACTTACATTTTCAAGTAACTGACCTTTAATGCCAGAGACTTCAAATTCAGAAATTATATTTTGTTTAGCCTGTAAAAAAGAGCTAAATAAAAATAAACAAAGATATGATAATGAACGCAACAATTTCATTCCTTTAAAAACTAATTAAATTAACAACCTGAAGTGACTGTACCGACTTAAGAAGGAGTTTTATTTACATTATTGGAATTGTAAAAAGAATAATTTAAAGGCTAATATAACATAATTAAATCTGCTACTTTCTATTTTTATCATTTTCTAAGACAATATACGTAATTGAAGCAAAGAGCAGTTAAAAAATGAGCGAACAAGCACAATTTCCAAACGATGATAACGGTGAATTACTCGCTAACATGGCAAAAGCGGGCATCGATCTTAGCCAGCTTCACGTTGTCGATTTTTTTATTTTGTTTGAACAAAAACAAGAAGCTGAAAAGTTTGAGATTGAAATTGTAAAAGATGATTTAACACCAAAAACACAATTACAAAAGTGTCCTGACACAAGTGTTTGGGAAGTTATCATTTCTATTAAAATGGTTCCTGACCATACTTTATTAGGCCAAATGGAACAATACTTTGAAAGTTTTGCTAACCCATTAAACGGCTACGGTGATGGCTGGGGGATCATGGCAGAAGAATAAATTTAGCACACACAGTTTTGCGCCAATAAATCTCTGCCAACTTTATTAGGGTAGGCGGAGATTTATTGCTGATTCGCCTTTCTATAATGACCTTCATAATCAAAAATCTTTTCCACAACTCTCCAAGCCCCACGATTTTTTTTATTCATCTTTCTAGCAATTACAAAATCGGGTGAAGTAAAATAAGCTTGTTGCTCCATTACCTGTGACAGAGATTTAAAGTAGGTAGGCTGCTGCCCTGCAGCTAATCGTTTACCATAAGATTGATTAAAATAAAAAGTTGAGCCTGAATTCTCAAAATTATAAACCTCGGCACAACTAGCACCATCTTCATCGAAATAGGTTATTTTTATTTTAAACTCACTGATAGCATCAAACTGCATGCCAGAACACCTCAATACGAGCGCGTCCTTTAAATTAAGTGCCGCTTTAAGTTTATCGTCTGGATCTACAATTGCACAATCACATTCATGGCATTTTCTTGCTGCAATATCATTTTCAGCACCACAACTATCACATTGCTTAAATCTAAACCTAAAGTCACATTGTTGGCTCACCTCATCATTGTCTAACATGCCATGACAGCGACGACCAAAATGTTCAATTACTTTGCCATCGTTATCTGTTTTACCCCAAAACATATTTTCAAAACCACACCCTGGACATAATACTTGGACTGGCTCGCTTTCACTGTCAGGCTTTTTAGAGCCTACTTCAGGATAAAAAATATCATAACCATTACCTGCATAATCGATAACCAAACAATCTTTTTTATTGTCATACAAACGTAAACCTCTACCCACTATTTGCTGATACAAACTAACCGATTCAGTGGGCCGTAATATTGCAATAAAATCTACATGAGGTGCATCAAACCCAGTTGTTAATACAGATACATTCACTAAGTATTTTATTTTTTGTTTTTTAAAATCAGTAATAATACGATCTCTTTGCGATAAATCTGTATCACCGATCACTAAAGCAGATCTATTTTTTGGGCTTTCATCACGTGGTAAATAAGTCAAAATCTCTTTTGCATGTTCTATGGTAGATGCAAAAATCATTACACCTAATCGAGTTTGCGAAAATTCTATTATTTGCTCAACAATCGCTTTGGTTACTCTTTGTGAGCCTTTGAGTAATGTACTCATTTCTTGATTATCAAAACGGCCAAAACTATTTGTGGCAATTGATGAAAAATCATAATGATTAATTGCAGCATCAATCATATTAGGACGTGTTAAGAACCCATGTTTAATCATGTACCTCAATGGTAATTCATAGATACATTTTTTGAATGGCGCATCTTCACAACCTCTTACAAACCCATGATAATGAACATGATAAATCCAGCCTACACCCATTCTATAAGGTGTTGCTGTAAGACCTAATACCTTTAATGATTTATTGTAAGTTTTTAGCTGATTTATAACCTGTGCATATTGTGATGTTGTTTCTAAATTAACACGATGGCACTCATCTATAATCACTAAAGAATAGGATTCATCGAGTTTATTTAAATTTTTTGAGATTGATTGGATACTTGCAAAAGTAACTTGATGAACTAAGGATTTTTGTTTTAAGCCTGCTGAAAATATACTGGCTTCTAATCCATAACTTTTATATTTTTCACTATTTTGCTCTACCAGCTCTTTAACATGAGCCAAAACGATGATTTTACGTTTTGCAATTCGTGCTAATTCAGCAATAACCAAACTTTTTCCAGCCCCTGTAGGTAATACAATGACAGCAGCATCATCTGATTTTTTAAAATGTGAGACTGTATTTTGAACTGCTTCGCTTTGATAAGGTCTTAACTGGTAAATAATGCTTTCCTGACAATCATAACTGGTTAAAGTTAATTATAGTTCACCCTAGGTTCAGTTTAAATACATACACTTATTTTAAAACACATTTTTCAATTTTTATGATATGTTCTTGGCATATTAGATTTTAGGAGTAAAAAATGAGAAACCTATTTATTGCTACCACAGTTTTATTTTTAGCTGCATGCTCTCAAACCCCTGACTGGGATTATGATCAATCGGCTAACTTTAGTAATTTTAAAACATTTGCTTGGGTTAAAGATGCTAGCCTGACTAAAGATGTGGAAAATTATCAAATTAACCCTATTATGGAAAAGCGTGTTAGAGAAGCAGTTAATCGTGATTTAACTCAAAAAGGCTTATCTATGGTTTCTATTGATAAAGCGGATGTTTTAATCAATTACCATGCTTCAGTTAATAAAAAAATTGATATCGATACATTTTCAACCCATTACAGCTACAGCGTAAATTGGAATTACTGGCGTAATCTATGGGGCACGAGTATTCATACAGATAATAAAGTTAGAGAATATCAAGTAGGTACATTAATCATAGATATAGTCGATCAAAATTCAAATCAACTTATATGGCGTGGTGCTAAAGAAGGTCGATTAAAGAAAAATCAAAAACCTGAGAAAAGAACACAAGTAATTAATGAAACTGTGATAAATATTTTAAGTAATTTCCCACCACAGACTTCAGAAGTACTTTAAGCTATTAAAATTAAAGATAAAGTCACATATGTGGCTTTATCAATCAAACCTAAATGTTAATTCACTTTACTTTTTATAAAATAATTTCAAATCAATTGTAAAATAAAATTTCTCCATTATATAGATTTATAAATTATATAAAGCCTTATAAGTCAATTGGGTACATATTAGTTCCCTTGGTATATCATTTTTAAAGTTATCATTATGACATACCGTGTTACATCTGCACGTACTATGTAAATATTATATTGATTATCCTATAACTGTCATCAATATAAGTTACTAAGGAATGCACTGTGGCTACTAAAAAACAAATATTATTCCCAGTTGGAATATTAGTGCTTGGAGTTGGAATTGCGGCCAGCTTCTCAGCTATGAAAAAACCACCAGAAAAAAAAGAAGAAAAAGAAATTCTTCCTCTGGTTCAAGTTCTACCAGCAAATATTGAATCAATCACTTTAGATATCAGTTCGTATGGTCTTATTACACCAAAAAACCAAACCAAGCTTGAGGCACAATTAAGTGGCCAGCTAGTGAAGGTCTCTGATGTATTTGTAAAAGGTGGGTTTGTTAAAAAAGGTGAGATATTGGCTCGAATTGACCCAAATGATTATGAAGCAGATCTTATAGATGCTCAAGCAACATTAGCACAGGCCCTTTCATCACTTGAAGTAGAGCGCGCTCAAGGTCATGTTGCTAAATCTGAATGGGACCGAATTCGTAAAAATAGCACTGAATTTATTCCGTCTGAACTGTATTTAAGAAAACCTCAATTAGCTGAAAAGCTAGCGCGTTTTAAAGCATCTGAAGCATCTTTAAAACGTGCAAAACGTAATTTAGAACGTACTTATATAAGAGCGCCTTATGATGCAATCATAGAACAACGCGCTATAAGTCTAGGCAGTGTTGTTAGTCCTGGTAGTAATATTGGTGAACTAAACTCTATAAGCCTTGCCGAAGTAAGGCTTCCTGTTGCAGATAAAGATATGCAATACCTTATTAATGGTGGTATTGATGCTAATGTTGTATTAACGACCCAATTTGCAGGTAAACAATTCGATTGGCAAGCAAAAATTGTTCGCAACGAAGGAATTATCAATCAAAAAAGTCGTATGAATTATCTGGTTGCGCAAGTACAGGACCCATATGCGCAAAACTCTGATTTTCCACCGCTAAGGTTTGGGGCATATGTCAATGCAAAAATTCAAGGTTTAGAGATCAATAATACAGCGACAGTTGCACGTCACTTAGTTAAAAATAATAAAATCGCAGTTTTAAGTTTAGATAATACTTTGACGTATCAAACTGTTGATGTTTTACGCGAATATGATGATCTAATTATATTAAGCAATGGATTAAAGAATGGCGATAAGGTTATAACTACGGCCCTTGATTATCCAAGTGAAGGCATGAAGCTTGCCACTGAGCATACGCTACCTTATTCTAATAAAAAAAATGAAACACAAATAGCAATGAAAAAGGACTAAGCCATGATTGATACAAATAAAGGTATCATTGCTTGGTTTGCTCGTAATTCAGTTGCAGCAAATTTACTCATGATATTTATCCTAGTGGGTGGTCTTTTAACTGCCACCACTATACGCAAACAAATGTTTCCTGATTTTGAAAGTAACTGGCTTCAAGTGCAAGTTGCCTACCCAGGCGCAGCACCGCAAGAAGTTGAAGAAGGGATCACGGTTAAAATTGAAGAGTCTCTTGAAGGGTTACAAGGCCTTAAACGCGTCATTACCTATTCACGTCGCAGTTTTTCACAAGCTTGGATAGAAGTTGATGAAGGTTATGATGCAAAAGAAGTACTAGATGAAGTCAAACTTCAAGTAGATACTATTTCTAGTTTCCCTGATGGTATGGAACGACCGATTGTAAGCCAAGAGAAATTCACGCAAGAAGTGATGTTTTTAAGCTTGCATGGTGATTTAACTAATCATGAACTAAAAGACTTAGGCAATAAAATTCATGATGAAATTTTAGCTTTACCTGGTATTAACGTTGCCGAATTCTACAGTGGTTTAGCTTTTGAAATTGGCATTGAAATCAGCCCTGATAAATTAAGGGAATATGGTTTAAGCTTTAGAGATATCGCAACAAAAGTACGTGGCTTTTCTGCAAATATGTCTGCAGGTCAAATAAAAGCGAAAAATGGCTATATTTCTCTACGTGTTGAAAATCAAGCCTATAAAGGCCATGAATTTGAACAATTGCCCCTTATCACTTTAGAAGATGGTACTTTAATTCGCCTCGGTGATATAGCAACTATCAATGATGGTTTTCAAGAAGGTATTCAATATTCTAAATTTAATGGTGAAAACTCTTTAACTTACTCTATCGGCGCTTCGAAAGATCAAGATATTACTAAAGTTGCTAAGGTAATGTATTCATATTTAGAAACGAAAGGAAAAGAGTTACCACAAAATATTACTTTAGAATCCTTTGTTGATATGACTTATTACCTAAACGGTCGTTTAGATATGATGATCAGTAATATGGTTTGGGGTGGTCTATTAGTATTCTTGATGTTGGCGTTATTTTTACGTATTCGCTTAGCATTTTGGGTCATGATGGGACTTCCTGTGTCATTTTTAGGCGCTTTTTTATTAATGCCAACAGCCGGACTTGATATCACAATTAATATCGCATCATTATTTGCCTTTATTTTAGTGCTCGGCATTGTCGTCGATGATGCCATAGTGATAGGTGAATCGGCCCATGCCGAAATCGAACAATATGGTCATAGCATGGAAAGTGTTGTCAGAGGTGTCAAACGCGTTGCTATGCCTGCAACATTTGGTGTTTTAACAACTATTGCAGCATTTTTACCTATGATGCTAGATGATGGGCCAGGCCGTGCATTTTCAATGGCAATTGGTGGCGTCATTATTTTATGTTTAATATTTTCTTTAGTTGAATCTAAGCTTATATTACCAGCGCATTTAGCTCGAATGACACCTAGACCTCATAATCCTAAAAATCCATTGCACTATGTTCGTAAATTAATTGATACAAATTTAAAGCAATTTGTTGAAAATATTTACCGCCCTACTATCAAAAAAGCAATTCATTACAGATATACCGTGATTATGGGTTTTGTAAGCATACTCATTATTAGTGGTGGTTTATTTGCAGGTGGGTTAGTGAAGTTTGTTGCCACGCCTAAAATCCCTCATGATTTTGCAAATGTTGATATAGATATGACATTGTCTTCATCTGAAGCTGCAACTTTAAAAGCTGCGTTGCAGTTTGAACAGCTAATTGTTGATGTTGATAATCAAATTGAAAAAAAACATGGTTCAAAAATGGTTGAAGCGTTAACAGTTCGACTAGAAGGTAGAACTCGTGCTCGTATTATGGCAAAACTTGTTTCACCTGAGTTGAGAGTTATGGATACATTTGCCTTAGCCGATATGTGGCGTGAACAAATGCCGCAAATTGCAGGCCTTAAAACGCTAAATATCCGAGATAGTATCGGTGGTAATGGCCGTGATGATGGTGATATTAGTTTCCGTCTTGAAGGCAAAGATATTGAAACACTTCGTTTAGCGACGAATAAATTAAAGCAAAAACTTAATACCATAAAAGGAATTGGTGATGTAAATGATTCAATGCAAACTGCAACTGATGAAGTCAGGTTGAATTTAAAGCCTGTTGCCCACAGTTTAGGTTTAACATTAGCAGATATTGCATCTCAGGTTAATTTTAGTTTTTATGGTCTAGAAGCACAGCGTATTCTACGTAATGGTGAAGAGCTAAAAGTCATGATCCGTTACCCGATTGAAGAACGTAACTCAATTGGTCAAATCCAAGATGTACGCATCAGCACACCTGCTGGTGGTGAAGTTTTATTATCTGAAGTAGCTAAAATTGATCTTGTTCAAGGCGTTAATAGCATACGTCGAGAGAATGCGATGCGAACTATTAATGTTTGGGCATCCGTAGATACTGAACAAGCTGAACCGTTCAAAATAGCGAATGACATCAGAGATAACTATTTACCACAACTTTTAAAAGCGCATGCTGGTATTCGCACTGAAGTAGCTGGTAAAATTCAAGAAGAAATGAATAGTATGAATGAGCAAATCCGAAACTTTGCATTATCTATGATGCTTATTTTTGCATTATTAGCCATTCCATTACGTTCATATTCTCAACCATTTTTAATTATGTCTGTGATCCCATTTGGTGTCATTGGAGCTATGTTTGGTCATATTATTTTAGGTATGACCATGAGTAGTTTATCTTTATTTGGCATCATTGCTGCCGCAGGTGTAGTAATCAATGATTCTTTAGTAATGGTGGACTTTGTTAATAAAGCACGCGCTGCTGGAATACCAATTAAACTTGCTGTGGTAGAAGCCGGTTGTAAACGCTTTAGAGCTATATTCTTAACGTCAATTACTACTTTTATAGGTTTAATACCCATTATCACTGAAACAAGCTTACAAGCTAAAATAGTAATACCTATGGCTGTTTCACTTGCGTTTGGTGTATTGTTTGCTACGGTTATCACTTTGGTACTGATACCTTGTCAATATGTCGCACTTGAAGACTTGAAACGTCTGATCAGACGCAAAAACAATGTAAAACCTGAAGCTGATAATACTGAAAACTTAGAAAGTATCATTCAATAAACTTCATTAATAAAAAGGCGCTTGATCAAGCGCCGTTTTTATTTCATAAAAACTAAGCTAAGTTTTATTCATGACCTACCTATTGATACAATAATATCACATTAACTAAAAATAAAATAAATAATACCTAAACATAATATAAATGAGCTTCATTGTGTTAATAAAACTCAAAGCATCTAATATCAACTCAAGTCGTGAATTAACATCATCTATCTTTGTGACTAATTTAGCATTAAAACTTATTTTAGGTGTTTCAAATACGATTAATTCTGAATCTTGAGATAGCTGGGTATATAGCTCAAGGTAATTACCTCACAAGCGCAAGAATTGCAGACGTTTTTCTCAACCAAGAACGGCTCTGTATCAGATCGCTATAATATTGCTGTAATTCTCTTGCTTGTGTTAAATACGCTTGAGGTTCAGATAAAACCAAATAACGTTTTGTATTGGGTATGTATAAAATATGCGCTTTATTTTTTAAATTATATTTTATAAAAAAATTGTGAGCACTTGTTTGCTTTTTCATACTGGCTAGCTGAATAATATAATGCGTATTTTTCAATAATTGGATAAATTTCTTTTCAAAGCCAATTTGAGAATTCGTTTCTAGATCACTTTCAGTACGATTTGTTTCCTCTGCATCTAATATAAGGCTATCGTTGGACATGCCGAAATTAGTTTTATCTTGCATAACAACGCGTTTTGATAAGTTAAGATTTTCTATTTTTTCAATGTATTCCAAAATATTTTGACTAGATTTTTGCCCTGCACTGACAGCCATTTGTGCATAATATTTACTTTGTTTTAAGTCTTTGTGTACAATATCACCTTTTAAATATATAGATGCCAAATTATGCATAGAAAACTTATTGCCATTTTTCGCTGCTTTTTTATAAAAGCTAATGCCTTCATCAGGTTGCTCATCAACAATTAAACTTGCTAATGCAAATTGTGCTTCAGAATTATCTTGTTTTGCAGATTCTCGTATCCAATACAGGCCTTTTTCAATATTTTTAGACACAATTTTTCCTGGTAAAGTGATGCCTTGCAACAAAATTGCACCTAACTCTAATTGACTATCACTATCACCTTGTTTAGCTGCTTTTTGATACCAAATATAAGCTTTTTCAGGATCAGGTTGAACTCCTTGGCCATTTTCGTACATCATGGCGACTTTACGTTGTGCTTTTAACCAGCCTTTATTTGCAGCTCTTAAATGCCATTCATACGCTGCTGTAATATTTTTATCAACTCCTTTTCCTAGCTCAAATGCCATCGCTAAATTGAACATTGCCTCGCTATGTTCCCCCTGAGCAGCCTGACTCAGATAATTAATCGCTTTATTTAAATCTCTATTAACCCCTAGACCTTTAGCATAGATTTTTGCCATATAAAATTGCGCCTGGGATGATGATTCACTTTCATCTTCACATAAAGCAAATGCTTCTATATAATTTTTATCAAGAAATTCACTCTGACAATCGGCTTTTACTTGCTTTGCATTTACAAGAAAAAAAATGAATAAAGAATAAAGAATAAATTTAATCAAATCAAAATCCCTTATAAACACTTAATATCATGTAATAAAAAAGCTCGGAAAACCGAGCTTATTTTCTTATTGATTTAGGCTAACAATTATATACGTCTTAATCAATTATTTATATTTCACATCTATGATTTCAAAGCCAACATTACCTTTAGGCGTTGCAATAATTACTTCATCATCAACTTTTTTACCGATTAGACCACGTGCAATCGGTGAATTAACAGAAATTAAGTTATTTTTAATATCAGCTTCATCATCACCAACAACTTTATAAGTGACTTCATCATCAGTTTCAATATTTACAATTGTCACTGTAGTACCGAAAATTACTTTGCCCGTATTTGGCATTTTAGTGACATCAATTACTTGAACATTTGATAACTTAGCTTCAATTTCTTGAATACGGCCTTCACAAAAACCTTGTTCTTCACGTGCTGCATGATATTCAGCATTTTCTTTTAAATCACCGTGTTCACGTGCTAAAGCGATATCAGCAACTATTCTTGGGCGTTTTACAGTTTTAAGTTCAACTAGCTCTTCACGTAAAAGTAATTCGCCTTGAACTGTCATTGGTATTTTTTGCATAAACTTGTCCATTATTTATAACAAAAAACCTGAAATTCAACTTTCAGGTTATTTGAATTATGCTCATACAATAAAAAGTATAAGCATATTTTATTTTACTCTACTCTAGGAGCTTATTTTATTCTTTTGTGCAGTTCTTGTACCGAAGTAACAACAGATCTATCATCTGCAGCATTTGCTCTACAGTTAGCAAAAGCAGCATTAAGTGTCGTAGTATAGTTGGTTTTATGTTGCAATGCACCACGTCGAAGCACTTTTGAATCTTCGATAGCCTGGCGGCCTTCAGTGGTATTTACAATATAGCTATACTCTTCGTTTTTAATGCGGTCAAGAATATGAGGACGACCCTCAAATACTTTGTTCACATGTCGAACTTCGATTCCAGCAGCTTCAATTGCTTTAGCTGTGCCACCTGTCGCATCTAATTCAAAACCTAAGTCTCTCATTATACGTGCAAGTTCTACAATACGTTTTTTATCCGCATTACGCACTGATAATAAAGCACGTCCGCCGCGGGGTAATATGTTGCTTGCGCCTAACTGTGCTTTAGCAAAAGCTTCGGCAAAGTTTTCACCCACCCCCATTACTTCACCCGTTGAACGCATTTCAGGTCCACGGATAGGATCAACACCTAAGAACTTAGCGAAAGGAAGTACCACTTCTTTAACGCTATAATAAGGTGGAATGATTTCACCTGTAATGCCTTGACTCGCTAAGTTTTGACCGGCCATACAACGTGCAGCTACTTTAGCTACAGCCATACCTGTGGCTTTAGATACAAATGGTACAGTACGCGCGGCACGAGGATTAACTTCGATTAAGTACACTTCGCCATCTTTAACAGCAAACTGTGTATTCATTAAACCCACAACACCAAGTTCTAAAGCCATACGTTTAACTTGATCACGCATAACATCTTGTATTTGTGCACTTAATGTATATGCCGGTAATGAACATGCTGAGTCACCTGAGTGAACACCTGCTTGTTCAATATGTTCCATAATACCTGCAATGACAACTTCTTCACCATCACAAATTGCGTCAACATCAATTTCAATGGCATCATCAAGGAAGCGATCAAGTAATACTGGTGCTTCATTTGATGCAGAAACTGCTTCTGTCATATAACGGCGTAAGTCTGCTTCATCATATACGATTTCCATCGCACGTCCACCAAGTACATACGAAGGACGTACTACAAGTGGAAAACCAATCTCAGTTGATTTTGCAATTGCTTCTTCAATTGAAGTTACTGTTGCGTTATCTGGTTGTAATAAATCTAAACGCTCAACCATTTGTTGGAAGCGTTCGCGATCTTCAGCACGGTCAATTGCATCTGGAGAAGTACCAATTATTGGAACACCATTAGCTTCAAGTTCACGTGCTAATTTTAGAGGCGTCTGACCACCGTATTGTACAATAACGCCTTTTGGCTTCTCGATACGAACGATTTCAAGTACATCTTCTAGTGTGATTGGTTCGAAGTATAAACGATCTGAAGTATCATAATCGGTAGAAACCGTTTCAGGGTTACAGTTAACCATAATAGTTTCATAGCCATCTTCACGCATTGCTAATGCAGCATGAACACAACAGTAATCAAATTCGATACCTTGACCGATACGGTTTGGTCCACCGCCAATTACCATGATCTTTTCTTTATCAGAGGGGTTTGCTTCACATTCTTCATCATAAGATGAGTACATGTAAGCCGTATCTGAGCTAAATTCTGCAGCACATGTATCAACACGTTTATATACTGGTGTAATATTTAACTGATGACGTTTTTTACGAATTTCCGTTTCAGATACACCCGCAATTTCAGAAATACGAGAATCAGCAAAACCTTTACGTTTTAACTTACGTAAGAATTCTTTATTTAAGCCAGCCATACCCACTTCAGAAATTTTGGCTTCATCTTTAATGATGTCTTCCATTTGAACTAAATACCAAAGATCGACTTTAGTTAGTTCATAAATTTCTTCAATGCTCATACCTGAACGCATTGCATCAGCGATGTACCAAATACGCTCTGCACCTGGTTCACGTAATTCGTGGATAATTTTAGATTTTGCATTTGAATCATTTAAATCAATGATAGGTGATAAACCATTTACGCCAACCTCAAGACCACGAAGTGCTTTTTGTAGAGATTCTTGGAAGTTACGACCAATGGCCATTACTTCACCAACAGATTTCATTTGCGTTGTTAAACGGTCGTTAGCACCGGCAAATTTTTCAAAGTTAAAACGTGGTAATTTAGTCACAACATAATCGATTGAAGGTTCGAATGATGCAGGTGTTTTGCCACCTGTTATATCATTTTGAAGTTCATCCAATGTGTAACCAATCGCTAATTTAGCAGCAATTTTAGCAATTGGGAAACCAGTCGCTTTTGAGGCTAGAGCTGAAGAACGTGATACACGCGGGTTCATTTCGATGATAACCATACGTCCCGTATTTGGACAAATACCAAACTGTACGTTTGAACCACCTGTTTCAACGCCAATTTCACGTAATACTGCTAAAGAAGCATTACGCATTAATTGATATTCTTTATCAGTCAATGTTTGTGCTGGCGCTACTGTGATTGAATCACCAGTATGAACACCCATAGGATCAAAGTTTTCAATCGCACATACTATAATACAGTTGTCGTTTTTATCACGTACAACTTCCATCTCGTACTCTTTCCAACCAATTAATGATTCATCGATCAATAATTCACTTGTTGGGGATAAATCTAAACCACGAGTACAGATTTCTTCAAACTCTTCCATATTATAAGCAACACCACCACCAGTGCCGCCCATAGTAAAAGAGGGGCGAATAATACAAGGGAAACCAATACGTGTATTGATATCTTTTGCCTCGATCATTGAATGTGCGATTTCAGCAACAGGTGTATCAAGACCAATTGCTTTCATTGCTTTATCGAAACGAGAACGATCTTCGGCTTTATCTATTGCATCAGCAGTCGCGCCAATCATTTCAACATTGTATTTTTCAAGTACGCCATGTTTTTCTAAATCAAGCGCACAATTTAGTGCCGTTTGACCACCCATAGTAGGAAGTACAGCACATGGTTTTTCTTTAGCAATAATTTTTTCAACAACTTCCCAGTGAATTGGCTCGATGTATGTCGCATCTGCCATTTCAGGATCTGTCATAATTGTTGCGGGGTTAGAGTTCACTAAGATAACTCTATAACCTTCTTCTCTTAATGCTTTACATGCTTGTGCGCCAGAGTAATCAAACTCACAAGCTTGACCAATTACAATTGGACCTGCACCTAAGATAAGTATGCTGTTTAAGTCGGAACGTTTTGGCATTATTCTCTATTTCCTAAAGTATCAGTCTTAAATTATTGTTTACGAGTTTGCATTAAGTCGATGAAATGGTTAAATAATGGTGCTGCATCATGCGGACCCGGACTTGCTTCTGGATGTCCTTGGAAGCTAAATGCAGGCTTATCAGTACGATGAATACCTTGCAATGTGCCATCAAATAAAGATTTATGTGTTGCACGCAAGTTTTCAGGAAGATTATCTTCTTCAACTGCAAAACCATGATTTTGTGCTGTGATCATCACTACATTTTTATCTAAATCTTTAACTGGGTGGTTACCACCGTGGTGACCAAATTTCATTTTGCTTGTGCTAGCGCCTGAAGCAAGTGCTAATAACTGATGACCTAGGCAAATACCAAATATTGGAATATCAGTTTCTAAGAAACTTTGGATCGCTTCAATTGCGTACGTACAAGGCTCAGGATCACCTGGCCCATTTGATAAAAAGACACCGTCTGGATTTAAAGCTAATACATCAGCAACTGATGTTTGGGCTGGTACGACAGTTAATTTACAACCACGGTCAACTAACATACGTAAAATATTACGTTTAACACCAAAGTCATAAGCAACTACGTGAAATCTTGTGTTTTCTTCTGTCAGTGCTTTAAAACCACTACCTAATGTCCAGCTTGACTCAGTCCATTGATAATTTTCAGCTGTTGTTACTACTTTTGCTAAATCCATTCCTTTTAAACCAGGGAATGATTTTGCTGCTTCCAATGCTTTCTCTTCATTAATCTCACCGGCGATGATACAGCCATTTTGCGCACCTTTATCACGTAATATACGTGTAAGTTTACGCGTATCAATATCAGCAATACCTAAAACATTGCGTTGTCTTAAATATTCATCTAAAGACTGTTCATTACGAAAATTACTTGCTAATAAAGGTAAATCACGAATAACTAAACCTTTAGCCCAGATGTTATTCGCTTCTTCATCTTCACTATTCGTACCTGTATTACCGATATGCGGGTAAGTTAAAGTAATAATTTGTTCCGCGTATGAAGGATCAGTCAAAATTTCCTGATAGCCCGTCATAGACGTATTAAATACTACTTCTCCAACTGAAATACCTTCAGCACCAATAGCAGTACCACGAAATACTGTACCGTCTTCTAAAACTAACAAAGCGGGTTTAGTCAAGTTAACCTCCTAACAGGAAAATATCTGTTGCAAAAACTGACGATTCACAACAGACACAAAGCATTTTAAGACACATAAAACAAAAATTTGGCAAATCCGACGTATTTTAGAATAAAAATGGCAAAAGGTCTAATTAAAAATGATAAAAAACCTAAAACAGCCGTTTCAGGCAAAAAAATGTATTAAAGCCTTATAAGAAACACTTTACTTAGTTAAACCTAGCACATCCTGCATAGTATAAAGTCCAACAGGTTGTTTTTTTAACCATGCTGCAGCCCTTAAAGCACCTTGCGCAAAGGTAATACGTGAACTCGCTTTATGGGTTAATTCAAGCCTTTCACCCATAGTTGAGAAATAAGCCGTATGTTCACCAACTATGTCACCTGAACGTACCACTGAATAACCAATTTCATTTTGAGTTTTCTCTACTTCATCATGTGTACGATCGTATTTTGCAACTTCATCGTGATCCCACCCTTTAGCATCCGCAATAGATTCCCCTATAGCTAACGCAGTACCTGAAGGTGCATCAATTTTGTGCCTATGGTGTGCTTCGAATATTTCTATATCAACATCTTCATCTAAAGTTGTTGCTATTGTTTTCACTAAATTAAGTAAAACATTAATGCCAACACTATAATTACGTGAAAAAACAATTGGAATTTCTTTACTTGCTTGCTCAAGTTCACACATATCTTCAGCAGTTAAACCTGTCGTACCAATTACCATAGCCGTTTTATTTTTTACTGCTTCGGCTAAATGCTTTTTTAAGCCTTGAGGTAAAGTAAAATCAATAAAAACATCAATTTCATCATGAATAGCCTCACTTTCATCTTTCAAGATTATACGTTCCTTTGAACCCAAAATTGTTGCACTTAAGTCTCCCCCTATATGTTGTGACCCTGTACGGCAAAAAGCAGTCAAATCACTATTTTGATCTTTTGAAACGACTTCTAATAAGGCGCGACCCATACGACCATTTGCGCCAAAAATTCCGATGTGATTCATTTGTTATTTCCATTATATTTTGATGGGCGATATTTTACCCGTTTATAATTTTCACGGCTAGAGCGTGTTGGTTATTTGAGATGAACAAATTTCATTCCTGTATACCTTGCACCAAAGATTTAAAGCGAGTCTAATAAGATATCATTGACAAAACATCTAGACGTCTATACATTTCAACATCCAAATTTTAAATTATGTTCCTCCTTTTCTTTGTTTCACTTGAAATATAAAACAAATTCAATAAACAATAGAAAAAAAATAATAATTAAAAGGCTGTATATGCAACTTGATTACAACAAAACGCAAGCTAAGTTATCTTTGCTTCCTTTATTACTCTTCGTCAGTCTCTTTTTAGGCACTGGGCTTTATTTACAAGCTAGCGGTGTTGATTATGCCTTTTATCAACTACCTGCGCCTGTTGCTATTTTACCAGCCATTTTATTAGCCTTTTTTCTTAACAAAAAAACAATAAACTCTTCTGTAGAGACTTTTGTCAAAGGCGCTGGACATAACAATATTATCACGATGTGTTTAATTTATTTGCTAGCGGGCGCATTTTCTACCGTTGCAGGGGCTACGGGTGGTGTGGATGCGATAGTTAATGCTGGACTTGATGTAATCCCTGCAGCACTTTTATTACCGGGTTTATTTTTAATATCGGGAATAATTGCAACCGCGATGGGAACTTCTATGGGGACAATCGGAGCAATTGGACCTATTGCCTATGCTGTATCTGTCAAAACAGGTATAGACCCAAGCTTAGTTGCCGGCACTGTAATTTCTGGTGCTATTTTTGGCGATAACCTTTCAATTATTTCAGATACAACGATCGCAGCAACACGTACCCAAGGCTGTGAAATGAAAGATAAATTTAAAGAAAATTTATCTTTCTCTGTACCTGCTGCTATTATAACGATTGCTTTATTATTTATCGTTAGCCCTCAATCCCAAGCGATTGAAATACAAGATTATGATTTACTATTAGTATTACCTTATGCCTTTATTCTTATTTTAGCTGTGATGGGATTTAATGTTTTTGCAGTTTTGATTAGCGGAATTTTATTTGCAGCTATGATTGGCTTCACATCAGATTATGAAGCTGGCGCTTTTGTAAAGGATATTTATCAAGGCTTTACAGGCATGCAAGAAATATTTTTATTGTCTATGCTTATCGGAGGACTATCAGAGTTTATTCGTATTAATGGCGGTTTAGATTATATAGCTAAAAAGATTCAACACGTTACAAAATTCATCGCAAAATACAATCGACAAGTTGCGGATCAATTTGGTATTGCAGCCTTAGTATTTGCTTCTAACTTATGTATTGCTAACAATACTGTAGCCATTATAATTTCAGGTCCTATTGCTAAAAAGTTAGCACAAAACGGCAATGTGAGTGCAAAACGCTCTGCTAGTTTACTTGATATCTTTGCTTGTGTTGTTCAAGGAATATTGCCATATGGAGCTCAGGCATTATTGTTAGGTGCAACATTTGGTTTATCTCCATGGCAAGTATCCACCTCAGCATATTATTGTTTTATTTTGGCTATAACTGCCATTGTTGTAATTTGTTTTAGAAATAACAAAAAACTTCAATAACATCAAAGTTAATCATTCCAGAAACAAAAAGCGTATGAAAAGTACACTTTTTGTTATCGATATATTTAAAATTAATAATTAATAATTAAAATTTACAATTTGGTTTTAAACCTGATTGTGTAGCTGCATTTTTAAGTTTCATTACTGCTGGCATTCTTGCTCTGAGTTCACTAATACGACTTGTTGGTGCTGGATGAGTAGATAAAAACTCAGGTGTGGCACCATTTCCTGCCTTTGACATATTTTGCCATAAAGTAACTGACTCTTTTGGATTAAACCCTGCTTTTGCCATTAAATCTAAACCAACATTATCAGCTTCTGTTTCATGCGTTCTGCTAAATGGTAATACAACACCGTATTGCGCGCCCATGCCCAAAGCGGACATGATTTCTACTTGATACTTGACATTTTGTGTTTGCAGAACAGCATTTGTTGCCTGCATACCGTATTGTAATAAGTTTCCTTGTGATGCGCGTTCATTCGAATGTTCGGCGATCACGTGCCCTATTTCATGACCTAATACAGTTGCTAATTGATTTTGATTAGTCGCTATTTTTAATAAACCGGTATGAATACCAATTTTTCCACCTGGTAACGCAAACGCATTAGCTGAATCATCTTCAAATAAAATAACTTCCCATTGTTGATTTGCATATTTTTTTGGTAGTACAGAGATAACATTATCAGCAACGCATTGTACATAACGGTTAACATTTGTGTCTGAATTTATTAGCTTTTGCTCTTTCAGTTGTTTAAAACTTTGCACGCCCATCGAATTCATTTCACTATCTGAATATAAAGCAATTTGAGTTCTGCCAGTAGGTGAAGTTTTACATCCTGCTATTGCTATTAATGTAAAAAGCGCGATAAGTGTTGTTTTCATCAAATAATCCATTCATTAAACCTAGTCTCTGCTATTTTAAATGAGTTTTAAGATTAGGTATAGACTGTAAGTAAAAAACACATCGATACAATTAAAACTCATTTTATCTACTATCTTTAAATGCTCAGGAGTATGATACGCGCTCATAATTTTCCCTTTCAATAAGAAGCTCAAATGAATGATAGTTTCAACAAGCGAATATTACTGCCTTTATTTGCAAGCGTAGTCGCCATCACACCATTAGCAATTGATATGTATTTACCAGCAATGTTAGTCATGAGCCAAGATTTGAATACACCTATTAGTTATATTCAAATGTCTTTAAGTATTTATTTGGCGGGCTATGCATTAGGCATGTTATTTTTCGGACCTTTAGCCGATCAATTTGGTAGGCGTAAACTTGCTGTGTTCGGGTTAACAGGGTTTTGTATCAGCTCATTTGTATTAGCTTTTTCAAAACAAATTGAAGTGTTTTTTATCTTTAGGGCAATTCAAGCATTTACGGGTGCTGCTGCGACTGTTGTTGTACCTGGGGTTATTCGTTATATCTATCAAAAAGATACTGCTAAAGGTATGTCTTATGTTTCTATGATCATGATGATTGCTCCATTAATAGCTCCGACCATAGGCAGCGCTTTAATGGGCTATTGGCATTGGTCGAGTATATTCATTGTTTTAGCACTTTATAGTTTTAGTACTCTACTACTCGTGGCTAAATATTTTATTGAGATCCCCATATTTAAATCTAAGAAAAAAGGCATTAGCCTTTTTCTGGATAGTTACGGTGCCGTTTTTAGCAATAAAGAAGCCCGTTTAGATATAACAACCTCTGTATTGGCTTCTTTTGCTTTCTTTTGTTTTTTAACTTCAGCGCCATTTATTTATTTGGATTATTTTCAGGTTTCAGAAAATCTCTTTGGATTTTTATTTGCCGTTAATGTGATTGCCCTTATGTTAGGTAATTTTTTAAATACCAGACTCGTGCCAAAAGTCGGCTCACGCAAAATGTTACATGCCGGATTATTATTGGCACTGATCTCAGTAAGCCTCTTATTTACCACTAGCGTATTAGATTCAGGTCTTTATTATACAATTGCTGCTTTAGCGCCACTAATGATGAGCCTAGGTATAATGGCAAGTAATTCTGATGCATTAGTATTATTGCGTTTTGAGGAAAAGTCAGGAACAGCAACAGCCGTTATTGGTACGCTACGTTTTGGTATCGGCGCTTTAGCTGGGCCGTTATTAACTTTATTTTGGGTTAAAAATACCCTGCCATTTTCATCTTTAATGCTAATATCAGTTGTATTAATCTTGTTATGCCAATTTAAAATAAGGCTTAATGAGAAGCGTAAACCTCAGATTTAACAACAGAGAATTCATCACTGCGACACTGCGACTTTTTTTGATCTATACCTCGATGGAAAAATCAATACCCTATAACTATTAGAGCATGTTCAATAGCGTTTATTGCACTATTTAGTCTTGCACTGCGGATATTCAGTTCTCATTGTTACTCCATGACATCCTGTCATTCGGATTATCTTCCACTTAGTCAGGGTGATACAGACTTCTTTCAGCCTGCCAGCTTTGCTGGGCAAACAAAAAAACGAAGTCAAAAGCTTCGCTTACAATCGTACTCATATAAACTTCGGTGTAATTCAATACACCTAAATTAAGTATTACATAATTCTTTTAACACCTTACTTGGTTTAAATACGGGCACATGAGTTCCAGGGATTGTTATAGCTTCGCCTGTTTGAGGATTACGGCCTTGGCGCTCAGGTCGATAATTAATTGAGAAATTGCCAAATCCTGTCAATTGCACTATTTCACTCTCATAAAGTTGCTTAGTGATGGTGGCAACAAAAGAATCATAAAACTGTTTTGCTTGTACCTGAGTGATATCTGCTTCTTTAGCAATTTTGACTATTAATTGTGTTTTGTTCATTGATCTTGTTTTAACAAAAAATTTTGCAGGATAATAACAGGTTTATCTAAATTGAAATGTTGTTTTTTTGTAGCATTTTAAAAATATATTTATGTTATGGAAAATTAATTGGTCAAAGCGCTCACAAAGCAGCCAAACTGCGCTAAAACCTATATTATTTCTATTTATTTAACTAAAATTAATGAATCAAATACATCCGCGTTAATATAACCGAAGTTTTTATTACCATTTTTAGCTTTTATTGCCGTCGAGCCCATAAAGTGCTCTCTTTGTTTACTACCATCATTGTGATTTTTGCCTATATCTACAACTTAGTTATCAAGAGCAATATGATAAGCAAAAGCATTATAATTAAACTGATGATCACCGCCTGATTTATCTTCATCAATAAAAAACCTCTAAACAATCGTCATCCCAATATAAATGTTTAGGGTCACTATGTTGATCAAATAAAATAACAAATATCAAAATTTAACATTCTAAACATATTACGATGATTAATTTCAGATATAAGTCATAAGTCATTTAGCTCCTCCTTAACAACTTGTTCCTTCAGCAAAGAATAAGGTGTGATAACGATCAATTTATGTTGCTTACCTTTAACTATGTTTGTAATTTTATTACTCCTTAATTCAATCGTATCTAACACTAACTTTGTTGCTGTCACTTTATGCGATTGAATTATTTCAACATCAAAAATCGCACCTTGAAAATGGCGTACCACTTTAATGTTAGGCCAGTGCTTAGGTAAGTGAGGTCGTACAACTAAATCTCCATTATCACCTTTTAATCCGCATAACCCCTCCACTATACACCGGTAAAACCAAGCAACTGTACCTGTATTATATAACTGACTAGAGCGACCAGCCATTTCAGGAAATTGATGAAATGCACCACGATAATAATTTGGAATAAAAATAGGCAACTGACCACGTTTAATTTGATCTTTTTCACTAGGTAGCATTTTCATCAATACATCAAATGCTAAATCAGACTGGCCTTGTGTATACAAACTAAAAGCATAAAAAATAGCTGCATGATTATATACCCAAACCACTTCAA
>NZ_NQMR01000130.1 GCF_002276045.1 Pseudoalteromonas sp. NBT06-2
TTTCCAAGTAGCTTGGGTATATTGATGACGACTTAGTTTCTGAAAATTTAGAATATGGCAATGGCAATGGCAATGGCAATGAATATATCAGCTTAAATATAGATAATACACAACTTACAATCACAAAAGCTGGTTCAATTGCACCGATCCTTGAATATACTATCGAACCAGTATTAAATATGTTCCATACTATTTTCATTTCGCCTGAAATAACTGACAACTACAACGCTGCTGCATTTGTTGTTGCAGATAAAGATACTGACGAAGATTAAATAATCTAATCTCTGTAAGCTGCACTTATTCATATACCCAAACCACTTCAAGATGCAGGATTCAGTTGGAATTAGAAATGCTTTAGGCAAGGCATTGATTGAAGAACATGGTTATTCCCTTTTCAAAATCAATAACGCTGCATAAAGTATTTATAAACCAACCTTACAGGGACTTCTGAGCAAATCATGCTCGTTGTTCCATCTTTTTTTAAGGGAGTAACCATTAATGCAAAGATGCGCCTAGATCATGAATTGCTCAGCAGTCCTGAACCTCACATCTTGAAGTGGCTTGGGTATATATACCAAATAAGTGCAGCTATCTCCAAAATCCTTTAAAAATCACACATTTTCAAAATAGAAACTGCGCATTTAAAACTCTATTAAATTGCCATTTTTCATAAAAACATTTAAAGTCACGCTTCGAGAAAAAATTAAAAATCGGAATACATTGTGCTCAACATATTTCGCCAGTACAAAAGCTTAATCATCTTTCAAAGCGTACAAATCATATTACTGGCTTGCATATATATAGATTTTAAACTTTACCCTTTTGTATTTGAACAAAGTACGCTTAACGCTTTTTTACATAATTGTTCACTACTGGTTTTATTACCCTTAATATTTGTTTATACACCACTAAAATATATTCAATATAAAAAACGCAGTACAAAAACTATTTATCTCAGTGCTATTTTCTGCTCTTTTATTACAGGCTTTGCCAGCGCAACTTATACCCACACTATCTCAGTTCCTGGTACGTTTTTATTGCAAATAAAAACCGAAAAAACCATGGATGATGATAAAAACAACTCTGTTCATATTGGTTTTCAATCTCCTACGCCGGACTCTGGTTACGAGAAAAAAACAGGCATCGGCATATTTTTAGCTGAAGCCTTTGTACATAGCTTATTTTACTGTTTGTGGTCATTGTCATTTTTACAATTTGTTGCCTATTCACATAAAAAAAGATTATTCAAAGAGTTAAAAAAACAACAGTTAGATATTCTGACCTACCAGCTAAACCCTCACTTTTTGTTTAATGCCTTAAATAGCATTAGAGGCATGTTGTTTGAGGATAAAACTGAAGCAAAAAAACTACTACAACAGTTTAGAGCTTTGTTTCATCATCATTTTGAAAACAAACAACACCAACTGGAATTACAACAAGAAATAGAACTATGTAAACACTACTTGAAGTTAGAAAAAGTACGATTTGAAGAAAGATTAGAATTGCAGTGGTTAGTTGATCAAAAAGCGCTAAACGCAAAAATTCCTACGATGAGTTTATTTACTTTCATAGAAAATGCGATTAAACATGGTATCGCTCCGATAATTAATGGTGGTTGTATTACTATTCGTGCCAGAATTTATCGCGGTAAGCTCACTTTAGAGGTAATCAACCCAATTAAACCTGGCTTTACTGCTGATGGTACTAAAACAGGCCTAACCAATTTACAAAAAAGGTTAGATTTAATTTTTGATAAAAACTATAAACTTAAGTTTGGCTTAACAACTGATAATAATTATCATGTTAGCTTAGTACTTCCATATAACTTTGATAAAAATAAACATGCGTAGACTTACCGATTACTGGCTAGCCCAGTTACTCATATTCATTCTACTAACCACCTTACCTTTAATTGCGCTGAGTGTAGTTGAAGCAGAAAAAATACTTGCGTATACACATGATTGGCTGATTTTTGTCATCATGAATTTAATGGCACTACATTTTGTTGCACGAAAGAAAATAGTAAAAAATAAAAACGCTTCTAACATTAAAAAATTGTTTAACATTTTATTTTCCATTGTATTAACTAACTTAGTATTACTTGCGCCACTGTATTTGCTCACTATGCTTTGGGCGTTAGATGTAAGTAATAGAGATAAGTTTTACTCTGTCCTTATCGCCATTAGTGTCAATATGCATTTCATTTGGTGTATAGGTTATCAAATGGCTTTGTCTGCAAGAGAAAAAAGTAAACTTGAGAAAGATAATCAAAAATTAAATTTAAAGATTTTAGCGCAACAAATACAACCTGAATTCCTTTATCAAAGCCTAGATAATATTGAAGAATTAATAGAACAAGATGAAGAGCTAGCATCAAATGCCATTACAGACTTAGCTGAACTGCTACGTTATAAACTTAAGGCAAGTAAACTTGATAATGTGCTGATTGGTGAAGAACTACAAGCGGTTAAACATATGCAGTGCTTAGCTAATTCTGGAGAAATTAATATTATAGATTTACCTCATATTTTAGAGCAAAATATAACAGTACCACCACTTTGCATTTATCATTTACTGACTTTATTAAATCAAAAAATTGCATCGCCTTTATTTATTTCTTTTCAAATAGAGCAAGGTAAGTGGTATTTAATAATTTCAGATGTTTTAACATCACCTAGGCTGATCCGCAGAAAAATACTCAAGCAATACGAGATGTTTTTTAGACAAGACGCTGAATTAACATACATTAATCAGCAACTAATTTTATCTGCAAAATTATAGGAGCTGTTGCTCTTTCGAGGTTACTTTTGCAGCGAATTGTTCGGAATTCATACAGGCCAGAGGCTTTGTCATGTGGTTGTTCCACATAAAAAGGCGATAACACAGTAAAAATGCCAAACAAACACTGTCCGAAGGATTCGGCTAAAAG
>NZ_NQMR01000131.1 GCF_002276045.1 Pseudoalteromonas sp. NBT06-2
AATTCATACAGGCCAGAGGCTTTGTCATGTGGTTGTTCCACATAAAAAGGCGATAACACAGTAAAAATGCCAAACAAACACTGTCCGAAGGATTCGGCTAAAAGCATTTTATTCTTTGTTGAGTCGTATTTACTTAGAATGACTAGGCTACACACTACTCGCCGCGACTAAAATGCTTTTATCTCGAACAAAATTTAACCCTGAAAGATCAACACCCCCTAGTATCAGCCCTTATATTCTCCACTGATGTTTTGATAGGGTTTTAAATTAAAAACCAGTAGCATGGCTAGGAAATGGTCAAGTATATCAGCTTGAAGATGCTCATAAGGGATCCAACGTTTATCTTGGCTAAAACAATAAAACTCTATTGGTAATCCATATTGTGTAGGCTGAAGTTCACGTACCATTAAAGTTAAATTTTGATTCAAACTCATATGTTGTTTTAAATAACATTCTGCATATTGGCGAAATAAACTAATATTAGTTTGCCCCACCAAAGGCTTTACATTTTTAAGTAAAAAACCTTGTAGACTTTCATTCTTTATTAATTCATTTTGCATTGATTCTGTGACTATCGTGATAGATAGCATATCTATATTCATAGACCGTTTGATCCTACGACCACCTGACTCAGACATACCACGCCAGTTTTTAAATGAATCAGAGATAAGGGCATAAGTCGGTATTGTAGTAATTGTTTTATCCCAGTTTCGTACTTTTACCGTATTTAAACCTAGCTCTTCTACCTCACCATCGGCACCAAAACTTTTAACTTCAATCCAATCACCATAAGTAACTAAACGATTAGCTGCGATTTGAATGCTAGCAACAAACCCTAAAATCGTATCTTTAAATACTAATAATATAACGGCAGCTAACGCACCAAACCCCGATAAAATATAAGCAGGTGTTTTACCTATCATGATACTAAAAACAAGAATTGCAGCTATGATAAAGGTAATTAATTTAATAACTTGAATTAAGCCTTGAATAGGCACATCTTTAGAAAAAGACAGTTGGTTATATATCGCTCCAGCTATGCTTACAACAGAACTAAATATTAACCCTGCATAAATCACTAGGAGTATTTGTCCGCCTGATTTAAATACTGATGTAAGTAACTCTGTAGATGGGTAAATAAAATGAAAGGTTGTTAAGAATAATATAGTGCAAAATAAAACCGATAATCTACGATCCAGCTTATGGATTAAATGGCTTAACGGACCTATGGTTTTTGGTGAAAAATATAAAGCGATTTTTTGTAAAGTGGGTAACAGTAAGCGACTTGCAAATAAATACACTACAACTAATAAACTGATACCTAATAATATCGCGATAACGGCTGACATTAAATCAGCCTCAGGCATATTATTTAACCAAGGTAGGACTAGTGTTTGTAATGGACTCATTTGAATTCCTTTTAATGCTTTTTATAAAACCTTAAGCAATCTCATTTTCAGATAGCTTTTTCATTTTTTGCTCTTTATCTTGCCACAGTTTATTTAACTCAGACTGAAACTGCACCCTAAAATCAATATCATTGCTATAATCACCAATTAAAGCATCACTAATTGGTATTACTTCCACATGGACTTGAATACGCTTTACTTTACCGCTGGCAAAATCAACGAAGGTTGGTATACCATCGGGATAATGTATTGTGATATTAACAATTTTAGAGAGCTGTTCACCCATAGCTTGTAAAACAAATGCAACACCACCCGCTTTAGGTTTTAACAATTGCTTAAAAGGACTTTTTTGTCTTTTATGCTTATATTCAGTAAAACGAGTTCCTTCAACAAAATTCACAATACTCACAGGGACTTCTTTAAATTTTTCACACGCTTTACGAGTTGTTTCTATATCTTTTCCCCGTAGTGATGGATTATTCTTTAATTGTGCCTTGCTGGTTCGAGACATAAATGGAAAATCCAGAGCCCACCATGCCACTCCTAAAAAAGGTACGTAAATAAGTTCTTTTTTCAAAAAAAAATTTAAAAATGGAATACGGTTATGTAATAAACGCTGCATAACTAAAATATCAACCCAACTTTGGTGATTCGCTATCACTAAATACCAATCTTTAGGTTTTAAGTCCTCTATGCCTGTTACTTCTAATTTAAAAGGTGTTAAAACATTTTGGATAAGTGAATTACAAGCTACCCAGCGACCGGCAAATATTTTAGCAAGCCAGCTAATAAAATGCTGCCATGGTTGAATAGGAATTAACTTTAAAAATCCACATGTAATAATAGGCAATACCCAAAAAAAGGTATTAATAGCATAAAACCCGATAGAGACAACTTTTTTAATTTTTGATAATACAGAACCCACTACTACTTCCTTTACTACTTAAATATCACAACGGTTACCGCAATATGATAACGTTTTTTAATCATCAAAATAAGGGGGAAGCATTCAATCCAGCTGTTCGTCATGTTAAATATTGCATTTTTATGCTTTTTAAATAGATAATTTAGATGTTTCATTATACCAATTACATTAATTAAGTGATCTAATATAAATTTGGATAAATTTTCAATAGCAAGGCGCTTGATTGAGCAATATCTGGCTATTGGGATTAAAAGCAACACAGCTATTGTATATTCAGACCATTTAGATTCATCATATATTTATTTGAATTGCTATTACTGTAAGAAGTGTGGGTATATACCCAAGCCACTTCAAGATGTGAGATTCAGGACTGCTGAGCAATTCATAATCTAGGCGCATCTTTGCATTAATGGTTACTCCCTTAAAAAAAGATGGAACAACGAGCATGATTTGCTCAGAAGTCCCTGTAAGGTTGGTTTATAAATACTTTATGCAGCGTTATTGATTTTGAAAAGGGAATAACCATGTTCTTCAATCAATGCCTAGCCTAAAGTATTTCTACTTCCAACTGAATCCTGCATCTTGAAGTGGTTTGGGTATATACATGCTCAGTATCTCTAAATCAGTTCTACACTTTTAAATTATTGATTATATTTAAAAGTTAACTTGTATATACAAATGAATTTATCGAAATAACTTGTATATACAAGAAGCTCTATCTCATGAATCTGTATATCCAAGTTTAGTTTTCTATCACTAAAAATACATTAACGCGTTACTTTAATACGCTCTAATAAATTTTGCGCGATTTCACTATCTTTACTCATTGCAAAATCTAATTGAACCAGTAAACGTTCTGCACCATGTTCTGTTTTATCATATTGCCACTGTCTTAAAGCTATTTTAGCTTGACGATCGAATATACCTTTTGGTTGTGACGTTACCACACTTACATTTTCAACAAGGCCAGCTGGTGTAATATCATAAACTAGTACAACTGCACCTTCCGTTTCTTCTTCAATGGCATGTTTAGGGTATTTAGGCTCAATACGCATAATTGGTGAGACTTTCTCTTGTTTAAAACCATGGCTTTCATCTTGATGTGCTACAGCAACACCAGTTAATAAACTAGTAGTCAACGCTATTGCAGCTAATTGTGCTAAAGGTTTTGTTGATTTATTTTGCTTAAGATTATTAATTCTTTGAAACATAGTATTCTTCTCTCCATAGTGTGTATAAGCACAAAGTTTAGCGCTTGTTTGCTCAGCACATATCAATAAGGCTTTACCATATTCAATGCACTGTGATTTTGTTTTACTTTTTAATACTGCTGAATCGCATGAGATCTCTTGCACACGACGATAACTAAAGTAGCCAAGCCAAATAAGAGGGTTAAACCAAAATAAACTTAAAAATATAATCGCTAAGCTATTACATAAATTGTCTTTACGCTTAAAATGATAAATTTCATGCTCTAGAATCATTGTTAGCTGATCTTGGCTATATCGTTTCTGATAATGAGTCGGTAAAACTAACTTAGGCGAATAAACCCCTAACAATAAAGGGCTTGATACAATATCTGAGCGGTATAGCCTTAATCTATCAGGTAACTGTACTGGTAAATTTTGTGCTGCTGCCGGATATAAAGATGATGTTATCTGCTGTTGCTGCTTTGAAAAAAAGCCAATAAAAAAAATTACAAGGGCACCTAACCCCCAAACTAAAGGCAAATAATTTAGCTCCGTTTGAGAAAATTTAGGAGATTGAATACCCACTAAATAACGCGTGATTTCATTATTTTCAATTGCCACAAATCCTAAAGGCAAGTTATTCAAAATTATCCCCACTGGTAATATCAACCAAAGACTATAACTCAATTTCGCGCCTAAACTAGGTAGTGACTTTTTCTCAAAAAACACTAATGCGATCATAATCAAACAAATGTAAAGTTGCTGCTCAATTAACCAAGTTAGCAATTGAGAATCAGCTAACATGTTACTCATTATCTTGCTCCCATTGATCTATTAATTGCTTCAACTCAGATATATCTTGTTTTGATAGTTCATCTGATTTTGCAAAACCCGCTACTAAAGGTGCTATTTTTCCGCTAAACATACGCTCAATTAAGCTTTTACTTTCTTTTAAAGTATAAGAATCTCGCTCTAATAAAGGCGTATAAATATAAGTTCTTTGTTGTTTTTCGAATCCTATCGCCCTCTTTTTTACCATACGATTAAGTAAAGTTTTTACAGTTTTCTCATGCCATTCTTTTTTTTCATTTAGCTTAGCAATGATTTCATTCGCAGAAGCTGGATGCTGTTGCCATAAGGCTTCTAATACTTCAAATTCTGTTTTACTGATTTCTGTTATTGTCGACATAACGATTACCCTTGTAATTTAAAACCAAGTATTACAGGTGTAATTATATAAAACAAGCTTTTTTGTTGTTTATATACTCAACATAAGAATTATGCTTATTCTGAAATAAGAAATAAAAGGAAAAGATTATACTTAAACATGCCATCTACGATTATGGTTTCAGATCAGAATGCATTATGGAGATAGTAAGAAATAGAAATAGAAATAGAACTAAATTCTTAGGTAAACGGGCTTTACTCATACCCATGATAAGCAGTAAACAATGCAGGCGCTATTGTCGATAAATCTAGTAACTTAACCTATTAAAATAAGTATACTCAGCTATACAAAAAATCAAGATACATAACCACTCACTTTCCCAATAGCCAAGTTCATTACAATAAAAAAACACACAGCCAATACCACCAACACCACGCTAATAGGTGAAAATAAAATTGGAGCCTTCATCATAGTGGTCATTAAAGAGTCCTGATAATAGAAAAACCATTTGTTATCAGTAGGAAAAACAACTGTATGCAACCAGTAAAATACTTTTTGAGGACCCAGAATTAAAACCACCAACACAGCTGTACTTATGAATAACAACATACATTTTAATTGGGATTTAAAGCTAGGCAGAGGTTTTTTCTGATAAATAAAACTAAAAGACAATACGCACCAAATAAACAGAAAGCCAAGTGCCATTTTCAGTAATAGATTCAATAAATGTGCGACATCTTGCAAGTGAATCACTTCAGCATTATGTAAGAATGTCGATGTTACTTTTTGATTTAGCTTATTTGTATATGTGTAATTAATTTTTGTTAAATCCGCCCCATCATTATGAATAGCTTTGACGATATCTGAAAATATCGAGATATGCTGTTCTTTAGAGGTAAGTTCAAAACTTTTTTTATAATAATTTTGCGGACCAAATTCTAAAATTGTTTCATCTATCGATAGTAACTCATAAAAGCTAGGATATAAAAAATCCACTTTAAACATCATTATCCAAGCGATAAAAAATGCGGCAACCAAACCACTAAAACTATATAAAGATGAAATTAAAATATGTGATATTTTATTAATCATACATAACAAATATAGCTGCCACAGCAATTAATAATAATCCTAGTATATCTTGTTTTTTAGGTTTTTGTTTAAGCCAATAAATGGATATTAAAATAGTAAAAAATACTTCCACCTGACCTAAAGTTTTCACATAAGGCACGTACTGCAAACTCATCGCGCTAAACCAACCAATAGAGCCTATACAACTGAAAAAGCTAACCGCTGATGTAATTTTTTTATGTTGCCATAATTTATTTAAAGTCTCCTTTTGCGTCACTGTGATATATAACAATAACAAGATTGTTTGCAAACTAATAACAATAAGTAACACCCAAGCGGAACTGTGGGGGAATGGTAAATCAATACTATGGCTTGCTTCTCTTATCCAAAGAGAAGTTAATGCAAAGGCACTACCAGAGCCTAAGCCAAGCATAATAGTTTTAAGGTTTGGTTTTTGTCTAAAGGATAAACCGCTTAATAAGAATACGGCTACTGCACCAGTAGCCACGCCAAACCAACCTAAAGCTGATAACTGACTACCAAAAAAAATGCTGCCAAGAATAGCAGCTACGATAGCTTCACTTTTAGCAAGCCCAGCACCTACAGCATAATTGTTACGTTTAAATAACTTTACCATTAATGCTGTTGCGGCTATTTGCGCTAAAGATGCGCCTATAATAAATAAAAAAAATGTCGTATTTAGCTTAGGTAACTCTGTAGGTTGCCATTGATAAAGGAGAAATAAATAAACCCCTGCAATAGGCCCAGCTATAACAAACCTTGCTAAGGTTACACCTGAAATACAGACAAACTGGCTTAACTTACTTTGTAATGCATTACGCCATGCCTGCATAAATGCAGCTAAAAATGTAAATAAAATCCAGCCCAAAATTATCTCCTTTAAAAATGAACAAGCAATTTATCAGCTGAAATAGTGATTGTATACAAAGCAGAAATGCAAAATATTCAAGTTATGGTCATTCTATAGTTTAATAATTTGTTTTTTACTTATTTGAACTATTTGGCCTTCAGGTAAATCACTTAATATGAATTGCTCAAACCTAATCCGTTTTAAATCTATCACCTTATAACCGAGTTGATGGCTCATTTTTCGTATCTGGCGGTTCAACCCTTGAGTCAATATGATTTTAAAAGTATCTGCAGAAAGAACTGATAGCTGACAAGGCAAAGTTAATTGATTATTAATAACCAAACCTCCAGTCATTTTTTGAGCAAAGTTGTCATCTAAAACCTGTTGCGAAGGCTTTAACTGAACCCTTACCAAATATTCTTTTTCATGACTAAAGTCAGGGTGAGTCATTTGATTACAAAACTCACCATCATTCGTTAAAATTAATAGGCCCTTAGAATCTTTATCTAAACGACCAATAGGATAAACACGTTGTGCTTTTGGTAAATGATGACTCAAACTCGCAGGATCATCCTTATTAAGCTTACAATCAATACCAACAGGCTTATGATATGCGTAATAAACTCGCTGCGTATCAACTGTGATTTTTTCTCTAAGTATTGTAATGCAATCTTGTTCTGTAACATGATCAATATGATTTGCAGGCTTGCCATTAACTAAAACGTCTCCGGCATCAATATGTCTAGAAGCCTGTTTACGAGAGCAATAACCACTATGTCCAATATATTTAGCAAGTCTTATCATTTTTCACTTTCAATATTAATTTCTTCAATATTAAATGTATCAATTTTTGGTAAATCACCTTTTATTACTACTGTTGCACTGATTTTATCTTGAATCGCTTGTCGATTTGGATCCCAATAAATTTGTATAAAACCTAACAATCCAGTAGCAAAACCGGCTCCATAACCACCATAACGACCAAATGAATCCCATGCATTTAAGTACTCGCCTGATAAAGCAATCACACGAATGCCCATCATTTTCTTACCTGGTGTTTGACCTCTCCAGAGTAAAGTAAATAAAGTAAAATACACAGCTGCCCAGCCAAACCCTAAGCCTAAATCTGTAATTACAACTTTAATCCACTCAACTAAACTATGTTTTGTTTGTAGTGGAGATGTTGCCGGGTTATCTTTTGTTTTCGCTTGTTTTTCTTGCTCTGATTTATAACTTTCGTAAACCCCCAAAATTACAGCTCTTGCTATTTTTAGGTCAGTTTTACCTGTCAGTTCATTGTCAAAAAAGCCATTACTGGCAATATCAGTATTTTTTGCTTTTAATTTGTCTAATGCGGCTTGTTGACAACTCGCTTCACATTTATCAGATTTTGTAGTTTCTAAATAATCCTCTATCTGTTTTTGTTGCTGCTCAGTCAATGTCACATCACTTGAAACTTGAATTAAATCTTCTGAAGATTCAAAGTAATCAACCGTTTCATCTAATAAAGCCATGCTAGCCACAAATAATATAATCGCAGCGCTAAACTTTAAAAATTTACGTAACCAAGTTTTTGTTTGCGGAAGGTATTTATCATCCATACCACGATAAAACGCCAAAGCAGCAACAACAGATATAAGCGCTGCGCTAAGCTTTGCGGCGACAAATATAAAAAACACATCAATCAACATGGCTAAACCGCGTCTATTGGCGCTTGCTAAAGTGAGCCCTAATAAGTTTTTATTAATCTTAAAAGCGTAAGGTGTAATGATTTTTCTGCATTCTTCATTTGTTAAATGAAGTTCTTTAAATTCTTTAGGTTCCATAATTATTTATATCTATTTTGATTAGTTTTAGAATTTATAACTTAACGATATTTTTACGCTTCTTCCCTGTTGAGGATATGGATGTACCGTTGTTCCACCTTGCTCATATTGATGATTTAATACATTGTGCAAATTAAATTTCATTTTTAAAGCTGATGACATCTTATGTTGGTAATTAGCACTGAAAATTAAAGCCGGATCAACATAATACTCTTTAGCACTTACCTCCCCGGTAATAAAAATAGGCGACGTTTGTGATCCGATATAACGCATAATTAAATTAAAATCACTGTTTGGTGTTACCGCTATCGTACTAATAAAGTTTGCAGTTAAGCTAGGTACATTATGAACATTACCATTAGTTTCTCCGTAATTTTCTGAACTAATCGCTTGCTGATAACTTACAACAGCTTTAAAGTTCAAATCATCATGTTGATACTGACTTTCAAACTCTAATCCCCAACTTTTTAACTCTCCCGCATTGATATAGTTTGGACCTAATATATCTGCATTATTATCCCTAAAAATAAAGTCACTCAATTCATTATAATAAATATTTGTTGAAATGAGCAGGTTTTTATCTAATAGGGTAAATGTGGGAGTTAATTGTAATGACTCTAGTCGTTCCGGTTTTAAATTTTCACTTCCCTGAAAAGACGGTAAAGAACTAAATCGATTCCAAAAAGTCGCGTCTACAAACGAAGAAGCATAAGATAGTTTAAGGTTAAATTTTTCGTTTTTGCTATAAACTAAAGCCAATCTTGGACTTAAATCTTTTATATTTTCATTTTGATAACGATCTTTATGATCATATCTAGCCCCTATATTAACTAGCCAATGATCATTAAAACGATATTTACCTTGAATAAAAATAGAAGCGATAGATTCTTTACCTTCTGGTAATAACTCAGGGGCCCCTTCAATGGGTCGCAATTCAGAGCCTGAAGTTGAAACTAGAAGTTCGCTCCCCTTAATTTCCATTGCATCATATTGAAAGCCAAATACATAATTAGCATTTTCAGTTTGTATATTAAAACTAGATAACACACCTAAGGACTGCTCTTTCCAAGATGGTGCTGAATAGTTTTTTATAGCTGGATCTACAACAACTAAAGCTTTAATTTCATTTTGGTCTAAATAAATTTCTTGATGCCAGAACCAATTATTTAATTGTTTTTCAAAACTAAAATTATAATGCTGTGATTGCCAACCTAAACCAGGTCCTACACCATTTAGCCTAGTGTAATCATCATATTCATAAAATTCGCCTGTTTTTCCGCCGCCAGAAAACGGCTCTATATAATGACCCTGTCGCCAATTGGCATATAAACTCCAGTTTTCGGTTTTAATTTTAGTACCTATATCATAACTAGGCATATCATCAAAACCTCCAATAATCAAAATGCACTACAGCCTAAATGGTTTAATGATAATAAACTTATCATCACAGCGAATAGAAAAATATATTGGTTTGATCAAACTGGCTTAATTAAAACCACACCGATTTTAACACCTGATATTTTATTATCAGCTCAGCGATTCAACTCAAGTGGAGACTTATTAGCTGTATTAGGTAATCAAAATATGGACGTTAGGTTACGAATTTGGGGATCAATAAACTCTGCTAACTTTACTGATAAAATAATACAACGCTCAACTAAAAAAGAATATTCAGCTAGTTTTCAACCTAAAACGAACGGCATAGGATTTATATCAAACCGCTCTGGTCATAGCCAAATCTGGCTTGAAGGGCAACATAATGTGACTCAATTAACTCATATCAAAAACGAACAAATTAAAAGTTTTATTTGGTCTAAAAGTGGCAATCAATTCGCTTTTTTAACAGATAGCACTCTTTGGCTCAAAACTCTTAATAACCCTGAAATACCACTTAACCTCAACTTTAAAGTAAAAGACATTTACCAATGGTGGCAAGATGAAAACTCAGATTATTTATTATTAAACGTCTTAATATTTGATGAAACAGCTAGCAAAGAAATACCAAAAATAATATTACTCAACTTAACAACATTAAAGTTCAAAACAGAATTTACGGGTGAAAATTATTGGGCGCAAAAAGTATCAAGTAATACCTTAATAATGAACGATAGCAAAGGGCATATATTTAAACTCGTTAATAATCAAAACCAGACAATTAAAGATTTAGACCATATCACAGTGCAATGGCGTTATTATTGGCGTGAAAACCACTTGTATATACAAGATAAACAGCAAAATATTTGGCAATATGATACAATAAAAGACAAAGCAAACGTCATTCAAAAATTTGATTCGAAGTCACTGTTTATGACTGACTTCAACCCTATAGAAATGAAAATGCTGTCAGACAATTACGCCCCACAGCACAAAGATTTAGTATTATTTAAGGCAACTAACTAAAATTATAATTTTAATACCTTTAATTTATTTTGGATAAATTGAATGCTTTCCTCATCCCCTTTAGCTTTCGCTAAAATAAGTGCCTTGTTGTAAGTTTTTTTAGCAGCCTTATTTTGCTTTGCTTCTAATTGTGCACTTGCTAAACGCGTTAAATAATAAGTATTTTCTGGTGATTGATTCACAACCAATTCAAGGGTTTTAATCGCTTCATCGTATTGATCACCTTCTATTTGCATATAACTTAAGTCCATCAAGGCATTCGTTGAAGATAACGCATAACCATATTTAACTTTTAACTTGTTGTAATAAGCCAATATCCCTTTGACCCCCGATGTTTTAAATTGCGCCATATCTTTAGGGTTACGGTCTGAAAACAACCTCTGTACAGCCAGAGAAACACCTATCATAGGCTGCGTCATATAATTATCCGTTCTAAAGTCTTCAGTATGCCAATTAAATTCATTATTAGCGTAATAATTTAATGCTTTTTCTACCCCTTCAAATAAAGGAGCATTATTTGTAAAACTGCCCAAACTTAAATACAGACTTTTATTTTTATAAATATCACTTGTTAAGCGCTTATCAAACTTCGCTAATAAACCCGACTTATCCAAAACTAAAGCAGGACTCACGCTAATATAAGCATTAAATAATTCAGGCTTTGCTGCTAAAACATATAAGGGAAAGTTACCACTACTAGAAAAGCCTTCTAAAATATTAAACGGATGCGTTTGGAAATTTTTATTTATATAAGGCATCACCTCGTGATTTAACACTTCAATTGTTAAGTCACTATTAATACCTGAAGCTGAAATATATTTAGGTTCCATATCTGTTTCAACTTCAATATAGGGTACAGTTACGATTATTACTTTAGGTAAGGCACCAAAACCTACATGACTCAACCAAGCTAACTGTTCCTTCAAAACATTAATACGACTGCCGCCTGCTGTTGTATAAAATACAGGGTAACGCTCATCAGAGTCACCTTTATAACCATCAGGTAAATACACCTTAAACTTAAGATCATGACTTGCAAATTTACTTGCTAATACCATCGACTTTTCAATATTTTTTGCCATTAAATTACTGCAATTAAATATAATCAATAAACATAGCAACAGTATATATTTGTTAAATCCGTTATTAATGTCGTTCATAGCACTCTCAGTTATGTAATATAAAAATCAGGATTACTATCCCTTAAGTAGTTGCTATTAAATTGATTTTTACATGATAAAAAGCTGATGGTTTTATGATTAAGGAAAAAATAACCCACGCATTATTAAATGCGTAGGTTATGACTACAAGATAAGTTGAATTTAATTATCTGATATGAAAAATGTTAATTTCGATAAAAACGAGATGTCTTAATCAATTTAATATCAGAGTCTTCCACTGATTGAATTGTAAAATTCACATCTGTTATTTTCTTTTTAATATCATATCCGTCAGCAGTGATAGTGACCGGAACGCGATGCATCACCCCTGGACCTATTTTGATATTTTTAGATACATTTAGTACACCACCTAGTACACCATCTGATGTGATATTAAAATGTAATGGCGTTTGCGTTTTATTAATAATTCTTAACGTATAAGTATTTTCAACTAAACCTTCATAATTAACGCGATAGAGTGCATTACGATCTCTTAATATAGATGTTTCTAGCGGTACACGGTTAAACACCCATAAGCCCATCAATACAAATATAAGTACTGTAGATACACCATAACCTACCAATTTAAGTCTAAATTGACTAACTTTACCGCCAGATAATGCATACTCACTGGTATACTTAATTAAACCTTTTGCATAACCAAATTTATCCATCGTATCATCACACGCATCAATACATAAGCCACAATTAATACATTCATATTGCATACCATTGCGAATATCAATACCTGCCGGACAGACGTCAACACATAGGTTGCAGTCTACACAGTCTCCAAGACC
This sequence comes from Pseudoalteromonas sp. NBT06-2, assembly GCF_002276045.1. GTDB lineage: Bacteria > Pseudomonadota > Gammaproteobacteria > Enterobacterales > Alteromonadaceae > Pseudoalteromonas. Next base: position 12,821 of record NZ_NQMR01000131.1, read on the forward strand.
AAGCTTTTTTTGATCTTCTTTACGTTTACGACGGCCTCTGTTTTCACCTCGCGTTTTATCATAAGCAACAATATATGTGTCTTTATCAAACATAACAGCTTGGAAACGAGAGTATGGGCACATATAAATACACATTTTCTCTCTTAACCAGCCTGCATTGCCATAAGTACATAAAGCAAATAAGAATACCCAACCACCAGTTATGTTTGACCATTCAAATGCAAACATTTCTCTATATAATTCGGTTGCAGAAATAAAATACGACATAAAAGTTGTTGCAGTTAATAAAGATAAAATTAACCAAAAACTATGCTTTACAACTTTCTTACCTAGTTTATTAGCTGACCAAGGAGATTTATCTAATTTAATTCTTTGATTACGTGTACCTTCAATTTTATGCTCAACCCAAATAAAGGCCAAAGTCCAAATAGTTTGTGGACACATATAGCCACACCATACTCGCCCTAACCAAACCGTGATAAAAAATAAGGCAAAGGCTGCGCCCATAAAAAGGCAAGCTAATAGCATGAAATCTTGTGGCCAATAAGTTAGACCAAATATGCGAAATTGCTGCTGTGCGACATCTAATAATACTGCTTGTTGACCATTGTATTGAATAAAAGGGATCAGGATAAAACTGAGCATGAGTATCCAGCTCATCACTCTACGAATTTTTTGGAAATATCCTTTTTGCTCTCTTACATAGATCGGCCCATCAGTCTTATAGGGCTTGATGATCATGTCTTCTTCTTTAATATCGAATTTCATATTGCTACAACTTAGTGACGGGTTCGCTAAGTTACACTCAAATATCAAGCCAATGTTAAAACATTGTAAGCAATTGATTTATAATAATTTAAAACCGATATAACTTGAGATTGTGCACGATATATCACGAAAGCACGATATATCGTGTATTAATTTCGATTTATATTTAATTTTCTCATTCTTGATCTCAAAGTACTATCAGGCATACCAAGTATCTTAGCTGCGCCTTTTTCGCCACCTATACGCCAACGGCATTCATTTAATACCTCTAAAACATATCGCTTTTCAATTTCAGCTAGTGGCACTTTTGCAATTTCAGGCACGTTTTTACTAATATTAAAATTCTGTTTTATATGTAGAATTTTACTTGTAGATAAAATCATTTCCCGTTCAAGAATATTTTGTAATTCTCGAATATTACCAGGCCAGTTATAACACATTAATTTATCTAAACTACGATTATTTATGCCCTCCACTTGTTTATGCAGTTTTTGATTTAGTTTATGCAGTATACTTTTAGCTAAAGCAGGAATATCAGCTACTCGTTGTCGTAATGCCGGTATTTCAATCGGAAATACATTAAGCCGATAATATAAGTCCATGCGAAACTTTCCTTGCTCAACCATTTTTAATAAATTTTGATTAGTGGCTGCTATAATACGAATATCGACTGCAATAGTCTGATTACCACCGACTCGTTCAAATTCCCTTTCTTGCAAAACTCGTAACAATTTACTTTGCGCTTCTAAAGGTAATTCACCTACTTCATCCAAAAACAAAGTACCTCTATGTGCCAATTCAAAACGCCCTTTTCGTGTGTCATTTGCGCCTGTAAAAGCACCTTTTTCATATCCAAATAGTTCAGATTCTAATAAAGTTGCCGTAAATGCCGCACAGTTCACTTTTACTAATGGGGAATGACACCTATCACTTAATTGATGTAAATTTCTAGCAATTACCTCTTTACCTGTGCCATTCTCACCTAGAATCAATACCGTACTATCGGTTTTCCCAACTAATTCAATTTGTGAGAGCATCTGTTTAAAACAATCGGTTTTTCCTACTAAACCAGAATCAGCCCAACTTTCATTAATTTCAGCTTGTAGATAAGTATTTTCTGCTTTTAACTTTTCCGTTAATTGCTGCACTGTTTTTAAAGCGTCACGTAATGCTTGATCTGTTTCTCTTTGCTGGCTTACATCTCTAAATACCGCAACTGCACCTATTAACTCACCATCTTTATGAACAGGTGTTGAGGTATATTCAACTGGAAAACTAGTACCATCTTGACGCCAAAAAACTTCGTTAGTTATTCTTCGCTCAATACCATCGCGCATTGTATTATAAATATTGCACTCTTCAGCTGGATATTCACTGCCGTCAACATGACTATGATGATGATATTTATGAATATTCTTACCTAACAAATGCTTGGATTGCCAACCAGTCATTCGTTCAGCGGCTGGGTTAACAAATACCGCATTGCCATCTAAATCAAAGCCATAAATCCCTTCACCGACTGCATTTAGTAATAGTTCAGAATCAGATAAAAACTGCTTTATTGGGTGTGCCACTAGTATGAATTCCATTGCGCGATATATCGTGGCTTTGATTATGATGGATTAAAGTCACTAAATGCAATGTTATTTTTGATATTTTAATTCGCTACTAAGCTGATGAATAACAATCAAATTAACAATAAACCATAGATCTTTAATGATAAACTGCCCAGTACCAGTTAATACAGTCGCTGCCGATAAAGACCCACTATAAGTAAATAAAAAGCTTTGCGTTACTAAAAATACTGTACTTGCCACTACTAAAGTCACTGCCATATAACGTTTTGTATACAAACTAATAGCCAGTAGTAAAGTGATCATTAGATCATATAGTCCTATTAGGTTTGAAGTCATTTGCAAGTCAAAAAAGTGATATAACCACGACATTAAAAACGAACTTTTAACTAAAGCCTCTATTCCTTGAGCTTCTATTAAAGTGAATTTCATACCGCCAATCCAAATGTACACTAATGCAACGGGTAAAAAATTAAGCCAAATTAGTTGCTGTTTTGAAATTTTTTTAGGTTTAATTAAATAAAGACTGATAGTAAACAATGCAAAATACTTAATGATCCCTTGTCCAGATCCTATAGCCGGAAAGCCTCCTAATGAAGCAATCCACACCTTATCACTCAACAATGTAAACAAAGGCACTAAGCTCATTAAAATTAATAAATAACCTAGCCATAGCGTTACTTTTTGATTATTTAAACCTGCAAAAGACAAAACCGCACAAACTAAAAAAGCTATCGCAGTAAATAAAACAGCTAGAGTATTTGAAAATAGTCCGTTCAGGCTATAAAAATCAGATGCGAAATTAATGGATTTGTGTTCGCCTATTAAATAAGTGCTTAGCCCCATTAAAACAAATGAGATTAATAATAAAATAAATATGGCTTTTTGATGTGATATTAGATTTTTCATAGTAACTCAACTAAATAAAGGTTAACTTACTTGACCGAGTTTTTACTAAATTTATTCTGCTAATAAAATACCTTGGATATAACTCACCACTTGACGAGAGTAAATTAGACTTGTATGGCTCAAGTGGAATACCTTATGTTCAGCCATACCTTTAAGCTTAGTTTCATCTAACAATACGGTACCATCTGACTCACTGCCTCTTTCTATAATTGGCATAAGCCCTAACGGTAAATCACCGGCAATACTGTATAACTTAGCTTTAAAAGGCCAATAATTATTGGGAGATAATAAGTATTCAACACTATTCTTAAGTAGCTTATCCAAACCTTTTTCATGCATTTGTTTTGCTATGCAACTGCCTTTGTGAGGCGTACCAAGCGTAATAACTTTTGTGACAAATTGTGATGATACTGAGTTTTGTTCTAAATAAGCTCTAGCAATTAAACCACCTAATGAATGACATACTAAAACTGTTGGTTTATCTAAGATAAAATCATCCAACTGCTTAAAAATTTGTTGACTATCAGGATCTCGACTCTTATACGTAAGGTTTAAGATGTTAATACCTGATTTTGCCAGTCGATGGCACAAAGGTTTCATCACAAAACCTGACATATACAAGCCATGTAAAACGATGACTTGTATATCTAATACCTCACTGACTTCGTGTTGTATTACTTTATGAATATTCAATTTAATACTTTTATCCTTATAAATCTTAATTAGAGTTTAGATGGTGATTTATGCTATGTCACCTGACATGCGACGATAAAATGCAACACCTAATAAAACCATTAAAATATAGCCTACAGAACCCGAACTATGAATTACTTCTACTTCAACATATTCTTCTTGTATATACTCTTGAGACTCTAATGCTAGATTAGCTAAATTAGCCCATGAATTAGAATTTATATAATGTAATTCATGTCCATCATTAGCATCACGTAAAATAACTTCAATATCATAATAACTACTCACAAAACCTGATTGTAAATTGATATCAAAATATTGCTTATCTTCAGTTGAATCTGCATAAATAGTAAAAGCATTGCTCGAATAAAATAATTGACCGTCAATCAAGATATCAGCTACAACATTTTGATAACCATATGTGGTATCTGCATCAATCGCTAATGTAAAGTTTTCATAATACTGATCATTATCTGCATCTTGATGGTATTGAATTGTAAGTGAATAAATTGATAATTCATTATCTTGATCAAACAAGCTACCTTCTAACGGTAAATCTTCTAATGCATAAAAATCATTATTATTGGTAGTTAGATAAACCTCTGATGAATAAGCATCTCGCACTGTAATATGAACTTGATAATAGTCGGTAGGCCATAGATCAAAAAACTGAAAGTCAAACTGTTGGTTATCATGTTCAGAATCACCATTTAGAATAAATAGATCAGATGTATATACAAGCTCTGAGATGCCATATTGATTTATAAATGCGATATCAACAAATACGTCTAAACTTGCATAATCCGTATCTAAATCAAAATTTAAAGTTAAATTTTGAAAATATCCATCTTGATCTAAATCTTGGTATGCCTCACTAGTCACTTCATAAAACCAAACTGAATTTTGATGACTCATTACTGATTTCTTTACAATACTTTGCTTTGTAGTAACCTTAACCGATTGCTGAACTTTAATATTTGGCATGGCTTTAGTAAGAGTTTGAGCTGATAGCGTAAAACTGCTTAAAACTGCTATTAATAATGTAACTGTGAATAGGCGCATTTTTGTATCCCACTTTTATATTTTCTTACCTATATAAAAGCGGATCTGCGCTGAATCAAAACTGAACAAATGTAATTATTTGCAATTACTTTGTAATCGAAATTTATTTAAACCGTTATTTCAACTGTTTTGGCTCAACTAAAACACTGCTGTTTTCATCTGAAAACCATACTTGGCCATCTTGCACTGTAACAGATAACTGCATGCCTCTGCTGATCATACCAGCCAACTCTTGAGTTGTTGCAAAAGAGAGGCTAAAAATTTCTAAATTATCCAGTTTATTTAACTTTTGAGCATTTTTTTGCCACCAAATATCTTGTGCACCTTCCCCATAAGAATATATACGTACTCTTTTAGAGCGATTACTGGCTTTTTTTACACGTTTCTCATCAGGCAAACCTAAATCAATCCATAGCTCTATTTCTTCAGAGTAATTTACATGCCAAAGCTCTGGTTCATCTTCTTCACATAAACCTTTGGTAAACTCTAATCCTTCACAGGCATTTAAAGCAAAAGTCAAAATACGCACCATTAAACGTTGATCTGTTTCAGATGGATGCTGTGCAACAGTAAAACTAAAATCTTGATAAACATGTCTATCCATATCACTTAACGATAGTTTTACTTTGAGAATTGTTGCTTTAAGTGCCACTTTAAGTACCTTAAAAAAGAGAATTTAAAAAATTTGTGCCAGTATACCTGAATAATGTTGGCTCAAGACACTATCGCCAGTTAAAATACAATCTGAATTTAAAGTGAGGAGTAAACAAATGGCTATCCAGTGGTTCCCTGGGCATATGAATAAAGCCCGTAACGAAATAAGTGAGATCATGCCACAAATGGACGTGATCATAGAAGTACTGGACGCACGTATTCCTTACAGCAGCGAAAACCCAATGATCAGTGAGTTACGTGGCGATAAACCTGTAATCAAAATACTGAATAAAGCCGATTTAGCAGATCCTAAGCTAACAAATGACTGGATGAGTTATTTAGAGCAAGAAACGGGTGTTAAATCTTTAGCTTTAGATACTAACAAAGCAGGTGAAGTAAAACGTATTACTGATCTGTGTAAAAAGTTAGTACCACTAAAAGTCGGCGCTGATAAGCAAATTAAAGCCATGATTATGGGCATTCCAAATGTTGGTAAATCTACGCTAATCAATACATTAGCAGGACGTATAGTAGCTAAGACAGGTAATGAACCCGCAGTAACTAAAGCACAGCAACGTATTAAAATTGATGAAGGTATCATGCTTTATGATACGCCAGGCATGTTATGGCCAAAAGTTGAAAATGAGAATTCAGGCTTTCGCTTAGCCGCGACAGGTGCAATCAAAGATACTGCCCATGATTATGAAGAAGTTGCCAGTTATACCGCTGAATATCTATTACTTTCTTACCCAGAGCTTTTAACAAAACGCTATAAAATTGAAGACTTGCCAGAAAATGACTGGGAGTTTGTTGAAATGGCGGGCAAAAAACGTGGTTGTATTCGTTCAGGAAACCAAGTTGATACTCATAAAATGTCTGAAATTCTGATCAATGAATTAAGAGATGGCATTATCGGTCGTGTGACCATGGAAACACCTAAAATGCGCGATGAAGAAGAAGTGATTGTCGCTGAAATGCGTGTTAAAAAAGCTGCCCAATTAGAAGCTAAAGCGCAAGAAAAACTAGCCCGTCGCTCTCGCGCACGAAAAAATAGACGTTAATTTTATTTATAGGGAATGAGTTAAGTTTCAGTTCAGGTAAGCATTGCTATAGTAGCGTTATTCCTTGGAACGATTACTCCCTGATGTAAAAATTCCCTTGTAGCATATTTAATTATTGCTTTAGCCAACTTATTTAAGTTGGCTTTTTTTTACTTGCAATATAATATGCTTAAAAAAGGATAAAAATGAAAAAATGGATTTTATTTACTGTATTAGCATTAATCGCATTATTGCTTTACACCTTAGTGACAACCTCAAATGTCAATAGCACCTCTCAAGAAACAACCTTAATAAAAGCTCACGACTTTCAAATAGCTTCTCAGTTAAATAATACCAAAAGCAAAAAGACGACTAATTTCGAGCCTGAATCCTACAATCAGTGTGATAAATTTATAAAAACATATCAAAAACACAAGAATCAGATAGGAAGAAATATAAATTGGGAAAAATTCTTAGCCGATGACTATCATGTCGATGATATTACACAGGCTATAGAACACATTCAAAACAGTAATTTTGCATCCAGTTGGCGGGTAGAGCAACTCCGAAAAGACTCAACACTCAACAAAAGCAATAATGACATAAAAAATAATATAAAAGATTTAATACCAGACTTACCAAGTTTCTTTCATATTGAAAGAGCAGTACCCCTGCCCGATCTCGAAAAAACAAACGATTTAAACTACCATGATGCGCATAATTTGCTTAAACGCTTAACTCTAACAATTGATGATATAGCATGGTTAATCACACAAGAAAACATACCGCAACCTTTAACAGCAATTCTCGCTCAATA
>NZ_NQMR01000132.1 GCF_002276045.1 Pseudoalteromonas sp. NBT06-2
CCTGTATTACTGGCTATATTTATGCACCGAGATGTGCTGAATTACACTTCCATAAGCTTTTAAACTGATAACACTGCAAAGCTATGGGTAATTTCTACTGACTCTTCAAGCATTAAAGCGACTGAACAGTATTTTTCAGCTGATAATTTAACAGCACGCGCTACGTGTTTTTCCGATACATCATTACCTGTAACGACAAAATGTAAATTAATTTTTTTAAATACACGAGGTGCAGTTTCCGCTCTTTCGCTACTTAATTCAATACGTGCAGCCGTTACGTCTTGTCTTGATTTTTTTAGAATACTAACCACATCAACAGACGAACAGCAGCCTATCGACATAAGTATCATTTCCATAGGACTTGGTGCAGCGCCATCAGAACCTGTATCAAACACTACGTTATGGCCTGATTCAGATTTACCAATAAATGTATCACCTTCAACCCATTTTACATTTGCCTGCATTTTAATTCCTATTTGTTATATAAAAGTATATTAAGGCATATTAAATAAGTGAATATTTAGTGCAACAAAATGAGATGAAATTGTGCTTAGAATTGAAGAAACTGTATAGTTAACGAGAAGAAAATAGTCCTTATTCCCAAGTGCTCACTTGAGAATAATATAAATATTTTTATTAAAATGGCGATTATTTAAGTGTTGCGATTGCTGAATCAAATAGGTTTTTAACTAAACCAGCAAACTCATCAATAAAAGCATGTTGCTCAATTGTCACAGGTTGATGGATCACGCCAGATAGTACTTCTTGTAAGTCATAAACAATTCCGTCAACTTCTCTAACTATTTCGCCACGTTGATCTGTATCTAGTCCTTTATGCTGCTGACATAATGCAATAATTTGCTCTGCAATATCATCTTCTATTAATGTGATCACCCTAGGGGCATTGGGAGCCACTTTACCTGGCTTTTCAAAGATAGATAAGTGCTGCGTTAAATACATGATAAGATCATCATAACCTTGCTGGTCGGTAACCATATAATACCTTTGTCATTGTTATTTTTTATTAATTTGATTTAAGCAGATATAAATGAGAAATACTAGCAAGAAAAGAAAAAAGGCCTTGGGTGTTTAAATCTAAGGCCTTTTACATTGTTGTTTTCATATTACCCATTAACGGAACTAAACTTTTTTACTACAAGCTTAAACCTGGGCTTAATGTGCCAGGTAGTGCTACTTTTTCTAGCTCTACAGAAGCAACAGGGTAGGCACAGTAATCAGCGGCATAGTATGCACTCGCTCTATGATTACCTGATGCACCAATACCACCAAATGGTGCTGCACTTGATGCACCTGTAATTGGACGATTCCAGTTTACGATACCGGCACGTACACGACGTAAGAAGTAATCATAATCTTCACTGTTATCACTTAATAAACCAGCCGATAAACCGTAAGCTGTATCATTACCTAATTCAATTGCTTGATCAAAATCAGTGTAACGGAATACTTTTAATAATGGGCCAAAATGCTCATCATCAGGGAAGTTACTTACGTTAGTACATTCTAAAATACCAGGCGTAACAAAACCTGTATTTTCTGTATGTAGTAATTCAACTAAGCTCGTTGCGCCTAATTCAATTAATTGGCTTTGAGCAGCAACCATAGATTTTGCAGCCGCTATTGAAATCATAGAGCCCATAAACGGTTGTTCTTGATCATTATAAAAACCAACTTTAATCGCTTTAGTTGCTTTGATGAGTTGATTTAAAATTAAATCGCCCTGCTCACTTTGTGGTAAAAATAATTTACGAGCACAAGTACAACGCTGACCACTTGAAATAAATGCAGATTGAATTATATCGTGAACGACCGCTTTAGTGTCTGCAACGTCTTTTACGATTAACGGGTTATTACCACCCATTTCAATTGCTAAAATTTTGCCTGGCTGCCCTGCAAATTGCTCATGAATAAAGTGACCTGTACGAGAAGAGCCTGTAAAAAACAAACCATCAATACCACGATGAGATGCCAATGCTTTCCCTGTTTCTACCTCACCTTGCACTAAGTTAATTACACCAGCAGGTAAACCTGCTTGTTGCCATAATTTAAGTGTTAACTCAGCTACCATAGGTGTTAATTCAGATGGTTTAAATACCACTGTATTACCCGCTAATAATGCAGGAACAATATGACCATTAGGTAAATGACCAGGGAAATTATATGGACCAAATACTGCAACTACGCCATGCGCTTTATGACGAATGACCGCTTTACCTACTGGCATCGCATTTTCAACTGTACCAGTACGTTCATGATACGCTTTTTCGGAGATAGCAATCTTGCCCATCATAGCACCTACTTCAGTACGCGTTTCCCAAATTGGCTTACCTGTTTCTTTCGCGATTGCATCGGCCATTTTTTCTTTATTTTCACCTAAAACTTCACCAAATCTTTTAACTATATTTAGTCTTTCTTCGAAGCTTAAATCACCCCAAGAGAAAAAAGCATTACGCGCTGATTTTACCGCCGTATCAACTTGTTGTTCTGAAGCGCTATTCGCAGTCCAGATCACTTCATTTTTTGCAGGGTTTACTGAATTGAATTCGGCGCCTTCGCCTGCCGACCATTGGTCATTGATAAACTGAGCTGCATGAGTCATTTCAATCTCTCTTTTATTTATATCACTTCCTACCCAGAGTAAGTTATTAAATGTTAACTTATAACAAGGCAGGGAAATTGATTAGTTAAGTTAAAAATTTCATTAATAAGTTAAGGGAATAAATTAACACTATTATTCACTAAGCCACGCAATGTCCTTAGGGCTGTTGATCTTTCGAGATTACTTTTTCAGCGAATTGTTCGGTATTTATACAAGGCAGAGGCTTTGTCATGTGGTTGTGCCACATAAAAAGGCGATAACGCAGTAAAAATGCCCAACAAACGCTGTCCGAAGGATTCAGCTAAAAGCATTTTATTCTTTGTTGAGTAGTATTTACTTAGAATGACTAGGCTACACACTACTCGCCGCGACTAAAATGCTTTTAGCTCGAACAAAATTTAACCCTGAAAGATCAACAGCCCCTAATAGAAATGCGCAGGTTTTTCGTTCCCGACAAAACCCAAGTACCTATATCCATATAGGCATAGTAGATCTATATCGTTGCGATGCGAACTGTATCGCCTTCGTTTATTTGTAATACTGCAGCCATTTTTGCTGTGATCACGATATCATCGCTTTCTTTATCAAACGATAAATCGGCTAATGTCGCTCTAAAGCTATCTAGTTCTGTATTTGCAATCATGATTTGTTGACCGCCAGCATTATCACCAATAATGACTTTTTTATGGCTTGATGTTCTTACTGTACGAACATTATTTAACTTCGCTTCAACAGTTGGACCCGCATCAAAAATATCGACATAGCCATTAAAGGTGAAACCTTCATTTTTAAGTAATTGAATTGCAGGCTTAGTTTTTTTATGCACTTGACCAACAACAGCTTGTGCTTCTTTACTAAGCAAGTTGATATAAATTGGGTACTTAGGCATTAATTCAGCAATAAATACTTTTTGACCTATACCTGTTAAATAATCAGCTGTTGGAAAGTCCATTGAGAAGAAATGTTCTTCAAGCCATTTCCAAAATGGGCTATTACCACTTTCATCAGACACACCACGCATTTCTGCTAGTAACGTATCCGAAAACCTGTCTTCATGTTCTTTAATAAACATGAAACGTACTTTTGATAATAATTTACCATTACCATTTTCACGGGCTTTTTCACGTAGAAATAAAGTACATAATTCCGTTGCACCAGTATAATCATTACATAAAGTAAGAATTTCAACTGGGTTATAAACATTTAAAGTGCGAGATGAATGGATAACCTTACTTAAATGATAATGGTAAAAAGCATCATCTAAACCAACAGCCGCTTCGATTGCTGATGTGCCAACAACTTCACCTGTTTCAGTATTTTCTAAAACAAATAAATAACCTTCGTCTTGCGGACAGTCAACTGTCTTTTTAAATGAAGCTTCTGAACGTGCTATTTTATTAGCTAATAATTCTTCATTATTAGGTAACGAAGTAAAGCCATGACCAGATTCGTCTGCTATTTTAACTAATTCAGCAAAATCATTTTTTCGGATTGGGCGAATAACCATCATAGTGCCGCTTACTCCCTTATGTTTATAATGATAATAAAAGGTGGTCAAAAACACCTTTATATGTGTCACTTATTAAGTAACTTGATATATACCCAAGCCACTTGATAATACTTGTTTCAGAATTTATCAAGTGAATTAGCACAAGGCACATCATTTTAGGAATGCTTATTACCTTTCAAACTGATGCAACGTAGTAATTACTTATCTGATAAATTCCCTACGAGCGAGTTTTAAATGGTCAACCACCGCGTTATTTATTTTGATAAGGGAATAACCATTACCTGCAATAAATGTCTTGTATTTGACCATCTAAACTCCCGCTGAAATCATGCATTTCCAAATAGCTTGGGTATTGCAAAACTTTAATTTAAGCGCTTGCTTTTACTACGTCAGCGACTGCTTTTTCAAAACGCGCCATACCTTCACGGATATCTTCATTCGAAATGACTAATGAAGGTGTGAATCGTACAACATCAGCACCTGCCACTAATGACATTAAACCATGTGCCGTTGATGCAACTAAAAACTCTTTCGCTTTGCCTTTATATTTTTCAGCAACAACTGCACCGATTAATAAACCTTTACCACGCACTTCAGTAAATACATTATATTTATCGTTGATTACAGCTAATAATTCACGGAATAAAGCTTCTTTTTGTTTAACACCTGTTAATACTTCTTCAGTATTAACGGTATCAAATGCCGCCTCAGCAACAGCACTCGCTAGTGGATTGCCACCATAAGTAGAACCATGAGTACCTACTTTTAAGTGCTTTGCAATTTCAGTTTTAGTGATCATAGCACCAATTGGGAAACCACCACCTAATGCTTTAGCTGTTGTTAAGATATCAGGAGTAACATCTAAACCTTGGTATGCGTATAAGTCACCCGTACGGCCAACACCTGTTTGTACTTCATCAAAAATTAATAAAGCATTATGTTGATCACATAAAGCGCGAACGCCTTTAATGAAATCAGCTGTTGGAGAAATGATACCACCTTCACCTTGTAATGGTTCAATCATTACAGCACATGTATCATCAGAGATAAGTGCTTTAAAGCTTTCTAAATCATTATAGTCAGTATGAACGATATCAGCAGGTTTTGGACCAAAACCATCAGAATAAGCAGCTTGACCACCAACAGTTACCGTAAAGAAAGTACGGCCATGGAAACCTTTATTAAATGCAATGATTTGAGATTTTTGCTCACCCACTGTATCTAGCGCCCAGCGACGCGCTAATTTTAATGCTGCTTCATTTGCTTCTGCGCCAGAGTTAGCGAAATAAACTTTATCAGCGAAAGTAGCATCAACTAATTTTTTAGCTAAACGTAATGCAGGTTCATTTGCCATTACATTTGATAAATGCCAAATTTTCTCGCCTTGCTCTTTTAATGCATTAACTAATGCAGGATGACAATGACCTAAACAATTTACAGCAATACCGCCAGCAAAATCGATATATTCACGACCTTCCTGATCCCATACACGAGAGCCCTCACCCTTTACAGGGATCACAGCCGAAGGAGCGTAGTTTGGTACCATTACTTCATCAAAAAGTGCACGATTTATAGTCATTTTTTTTCCTCTGTTAACAAGCAAAACATCGCCAAATAATACCCTTTTACTTTGAATACTATTCGATAAGGAGCAGTATTATTTCAAAAAAATTAGCTTTTGTCTCCTTTCCTATCAAACACAAAGCCTTGGTTTATAAGGAAAGCGGGTATAATTTCATTGATAGTGAATAAGTATCTAGCATATTGCGGTGAGCACGCTTGTAAACGCTATTGGTGGTTAATTTTAATAATAAAAGAGAGATTGAATGAATAGTCGAAAATAAAAAATCAAAAAGTGATACTTTTGGCGCTTATATTCTCTATTATTTAAATTTATAATCTCAAAAGTGCTAATTTAATGCACAATGCTTAATTGTAAATTATGTAGGCTTGTACTGGCTAAGGTTTTAAGTTCCGTAATTTTAAAATGGTAATTACTAAACCAAGTTTTCACTTCATCGGCTTCAACTAAATTATGCTCTTTTAATTTTTTATATTGGCTGTAACATTGAGCCTTGGTAACTATTTTTGCTAAATTATCCATTTTTGAAAATTCAGTTTTACTTGCGAGTTGTTCCATTGAAGTTTGTATCGGTAGATACTTAAAAGCCATTTTACTAATCAATTTATATGACAATTCAACTGAGTGCTCTACCATTAAGTTACGTAAACACAAAGGATCTGGTTTAAGCTCTAGTAATGCATCGTGTAATTCTTTTTCCTTATTATCGAGACTATCTTTAATTTGTCGCTCCCAGATAGTTTCAAATGTTCTCAAATACAGACGAACTAACGCAATTTTACCAACATCATGAAACATTCCCAGCACAAAAGCCTGATATGGATCTACATCATTCAATTCTGCTAAAGTTTTAGCTGCAATTGCGGTAGCCATACCTGACTCCCATAACTTTCGTTTTAATAAACGAAACGGCATAGTACTAAAAGGTGCCCAATGCTTTAAAGAAAATGTGGGTATGATCAGTTTTAAATTATCTAGCCCTAAATATCTAAGGCCGAGCGATGGATCGTCAACTTTAACTGCTTTTTTAGGATCTTTGTCATTACGATATTGGGGTAAGTTAATAAACTTAACGATGTCATCACCCAGCCAAAGTAAATTTTTAACAAGCGGATCTATCCTACCAACTGAAGCTGAGGTCACAGATAAAAGATCTAAAATAGCAGGGATATTATCTTGGATATGAATAATATCGTTATAAATATAGTCAATATCTTCTAAAGAAGTATTTATCTGTGCTTCAACATCTTGATGCAATAAAGCATTTACGTGTGCAATATATTTAAGTTTTTTAGTATCTTCTTTATTTCTATTTTTTTGTGCTTTTTCTTCAACTTCCAATAAAGTACGAGAAGGCAATTTTTCACCATAATCAAGATCTAAAGAATGAATATATCCTAATTGTTGCTGAGCAAAATTATGTCCTAACAATAAGTCATGAAACCGCCCATATAAAACTTCAGCTGTTTCATTTTTTTGCAAAGACTTGCTCATATATTTTTTTATTCCTTATTTACTTTTATCTAACAATTACATTTTTACAATTCGAATAAAAATAGATCGGTACTCTAATCTACATATTAACGATATTCTTTAATAAAGTTATCTAATAATGCCAAGCCTGACTCGGTTAAAATGGCTTCAGGATGAAATTGTACGCCTTCAAGTGCGAGTGAGTTATGTTTAAGGCCCATGATTTCTATTAGCCCATGTTCATCATTATTTAACCATGCTGTTACTTCTAATTCTTTGGGTACAGTTTTAGGGTCAACCACTAAAGAATGGTAACGGCATACGGTTAAAGGAGATACTAATCCTTTAAAAACACCTTGATTATTATGCATAATCTGTGATGTTTTACCATGCATTACTTTTTGAGCACGAATAATTTTAGCACCCAGTGACTGGGCAATTGTTTGATGTCCCAAACAAACACCTAAAATAGGCGTATGACCTTTAAATTGATTAATGAGATCTAAAGATATACCAGCTTCATTGGGTGTACAAGGGCCTGGGGAGACAACTAAATATTTAGGCTTGATTGCTTTCACTTGGGTACAGGATATTTCATCATTGCGCTTAACTAAGACTTCAATATCAAGACTTTGAAAATATTGAACAAGGTTATAGGTGAAAGAATCATAGTTATCGATCATCAATAGCATGTTAAAACCTAAATGCTGAAAAGAAAATTATCAAAAAGTGAGATATGAACTTAGGAATAAATTAGCGAACTTGTAAACTCATACTGCTCGCTAATTATTTATTTCTCGAACTTAATATTACGGTTATGGACGAGGAATAAAACCAACTGCATTGTAAACAGCTTTTAGTGTTTGCTCTGCACGTGCACCTGCTTTTTCAGCACCATCACGCATTATTTCATTTAATAAAGTTTGATCTTTACGGATCTCTTTAAAACGGGTTTGAATTGGCTCTAACATGGAAATCACAGCTGAAGCAGTATCTTTTTTCAAGTGACCATACATTTTATCTTCATATTCTGGCACTAAATCTTCAATTGAACGTTTAGTTGCAACTGACATTAAGGTTAATAAATTTGAAACACCTGGCTTTTCTTTATTATCAAAGTAAATACGCGCTTGCTCATCAGAATCTGTTACAGCTTTCTTCAGTTTTTTTTCAATTTTTTTAGATTCATCTAATAACATGATGTAACCATTTGGGTTTTCATCCGACTTTGACATTTTTTTAGTTGGATCTTGTAAGCTCATGACACGCGCACCAAACTCAGGTATATAAGGTTCCGGTACCGTGAATACATCGCCATAAATATTGTTAAAACGATTTGCAATATCACGTGTTAACTCTAAATGTTGCTTTTGGTCTTCACCTACAGGTACTTGAGTTGCTTGATACAATAAAATATCGGCAGCTTGTAATACAGGGTAACTATAAAGACCAACATTGATATTATTGGTGTTGCTTGCTGATTTGTCTTTGAATTGTGTCATGCGTTTAAGTTCACCCATTTGCGCATAACAGTTTAAAACCCAACTGAGTTGAGCATGCTCTGGTACTTGAGATTGTACAAATAAAGCTGATTTTTTAGGATCTATTCCACACGCAGTATAAAGTGCGATACCATCTAATACACGCTGTTGTAATAATGCAGGATCTTGACGCGTTGTAATTGCGTGTAAATCTACAAGCATAAAATAACACTCACAACTTTGCTGTAGCGTAAGCCATTGGTTTATAGCGCCAATATAGTTACCAATTGTCATACCACCAGTTGGCTGAATACCACTTAATACTACAGGCTTGTTCATGTTATTTATTCACTCTTATTTAATTAATAGTGCTGCTTTACCTGTTTTTCTCTAGGTCGATTATGTTATAAGCAAAATCTAAACATCGCTATTGAAGCCACATTGTGGCGGGATTTAATCAGTAATTTTAATTGTTTCAGGATTTGAAGCAAGGTAAAGTTTCATCTATTACACGCACAAGAAATGGAAAACTTACCATATGCGATATTTGGTTCTACAATTGCTCTAATTCAATTCTCATTTGATCTATCACAGCTTTATAATCAGGCTGGTTAAATATAGCTGATCCTGCAACAAACATATCAGCACCTGCTTGCGCTATTTCTTTAATATTATCAACTTTAACGCCACCATCGACTTGCAAGCGAATGTCAAAACCTGATCCCTCAATAAGCTTTTTTACTTGCTTTAATTTATCCAGAGTTTGAGGTATAAAAGATTGACCACCAAAACCAGGGTTTACCGACATTAATAAAATAACATCAAGTTTATCCATCACAAACTCTAAACATGTTAATGGTGTAGCAGGGTTTAAAACTAAACCGGCTTTACAGCCTTGTTCTTTTATTAGCTGTAAACTACGGTCTATGTGTTCACTCGCTTCAGGATGAAAAGTAATAATACTTGCACCAGCTTGAGCAAATTGTGTGATCATTGAATCAACAGGTTTTACCATTAAATGTACATCGATTGGCGCTGTAATACCATAATCTCTTAGCGCTTTACAGACCATAGGTCCAATCGTTAAATTTGGCACATAGTGATTATCCATTACATCAAAATGAACAACATCAGCACCCGCTTTTAAAACAGCGTCAACATCTTCGCCTAAACGTGCAAAATCTGCAGATAAAATTGAAGGGGCAATTAAAAATTTTGACATAATAAATCTATACTCTTTAATGACGGTAAAAAAACATACATACCCATACTGCATGGAAATTCGCGATTTCAGAAAATCCAGAAGCGTGCCAAATACTAGGCATAAAAAAGATGTGTCGTTAAGTCATTCTCAAAAAATATCTTAAACAACGCAGTTGGCCGCTTATCGTTTTTCCCTACGGGAGTTTGGATATTGATCATTGCAGGAATGGGGCTTTAAAGCAAGTTGAGCGCAACACTGAAAAGAGAAGTTTAATGACAATAATTACTCCAAAGTAATAAAATACACTTTACATACATTTAGACTTTACAATTGATTAACATTTGATGTATATTGACTGATGAATAGATATAAATATGGGACTAATAACCATTGTATTCTGGTTTAACTTTGGTTAAGCTTTAGCCATTACTTAAACAAAGGGTATTGTTATGAAGTTAAACAAGTCAACAGGGATATTTTTAGTATCTTCGAGTGCTGTATTTTTAGCATCTACATTTTCATTACTCACCTACGCTCAACAAATTGATGAAAAATGTTGCCCTACAGTTTATAAAACTCAAATTGCATTATCCCAATGTCAAGCGTCTAATAAAAGTTGGTTTTCTTGGTTAACAGGAAATAGCCGAAGTGCACAATTTCATTACCTAGATTTACTTGAACTATTAAGTAATTCAGAAAAGAAAACGCATAAAACTGCAATTATCACAAAACACTTTAAATGAATCATTTTCTTAATGTGTTACAAAGTGTTTTGGCAGCCGCATTTGGTGTACAAAGTGAGAAAAAACGAAAGCAAGACTTCCAACAGGCTTCACTAATACACATAATCATTGTTGCCATTATGTTTTTGGCTATTTTTATCGCTTTTGTAATATTAGTGGTGAATATAGTAATACCTTAAACTCGTTAAAATACAGCTACGAAAAAAACTCATTCCTCCCCCTTGTAAAGCGCCATAATCTCATCAACTTTATTTCGAGATCCACCTTTAGGACTGATAGTTCTTTTTACTTGAATTGTATCAAGCGTGGCTTTTTCATATATTTTACGTGTAATAATAGTATCGTGATTTGAAATTAAGACAGGAGTGCCTTTATCAAAAGCACTTCGCTCAGCTAAATTAGCTAATTGAGCTTGATCGTCAAAATTAAACCCGCCTTTAGCATAAGAAGTAAAAGAAGCAGTTTTACTCAATGGCACATAAGGAGGATCACAGTAAACAACCGAGTTTTTTGGTAATTTAGCAAAAACATCTGTATAACTTTGGCATGTAAAAGTCGCTTTTTGAGATTTTTCAGCAAAAAAATACAGTTCAGCTTCAGGGAAGTATGGTTTTTTATATTTACCAAAGGGTACATTAAAAATGCCTTTTAAATTATAGCGGCATAAGCCGTTATAACCATGGCGGTTCATATACAAAAATAAAATTGCTCTTTCGTAAATATCTTGGCTTTCATTAAACTGTTTACGATAAGCGTAATACGCATCAGCATCATTATTAAGCGCTACAAATAACTTTCTAGCATCAAGAATGAATTCATCAGGTGAAGTTTTAAGCTCTTCGTATAAATTAATTAAGTCGGCGTTAATATCATTAAGCACATAATGTTTAAAATTTGAATTTAAAAAAACAGAACCTGCACCCATAAATGGTTCAACCAAAGTATCAGCATTAGGTAATCGTTTAGTAATTTCTTCTACTAAACTGTATTTCCCACCTGCCCACTTTAAAAAAGCGCGTGTTTTTTTCATTTATTATTTATGTGCCTTTTTAAATAACGGAGTGATAATTACTAAGTTGCAAACAAGCCGCTAATTTTACACTAATCAAATGGATTTGAGTAATGCAATCTCTGTTTTAATCGCTTTGATTTTCTTACTGAATGGTTTCAATTGCTTTAACTGAGCAGATAATGAGTTTTTATAGGCCTGGCTTTGTTGAATATCCTTAAAAGGTCCCACGGTCACTACCCACCAATCTCCACCGTAGCGCGTACTTTTATATATTTTTATATTTTCTAAAGTATTATCTGATATAAATTGATTAATTAAGTGCTCTTGGCTAACACCTATTAATTGTAACATAACCAAAGATTCTTGCTGATTTACAAACCAGGAATTATCGTAATCATTTTGTTCTACTTTAGCCTTTAGCCTAACATTATTGTTTGTTATAGGAGTTTGAGCAGGCATAACCACACTTTCAACTGCTAGAAGCTGAACTTCTAATGATGTATCAATTGAATGAGGGATTGTTGAGTTTAACTTGTTTTCATTAAGATGCTCAGTTTCAGAGATTGTAACTTTTGAAATTTTTGACTCGCTAATTTTATCTACTTTAACTATTTTTATTACATCTATATTTTGATTTTTATCACTATCAAGCTTTACAGTGGTATTTATTTTATTAGGGTTTTGTGTTTCTTCACTATTGAATTTTTTAGTTACTGTGGTTTTTTTTGTACTTTGTGTTTTACCACCGTTCAGTTTTGCAGCTTCACTTACTTGCTCCGCATGTTTCTCATTTTCATTAGCTAACTTATCACTTCCACTTTTTTGTTCCTCATTTTTATCATTTAGCTCTCGTAAACTTTCAATTTGTCCATTTTGTGATAAAGATTCAAAAATGTAAGACAAAGCGACTGTCGTTAAAACAACAAATGCTAAACAAAGTAACATAAAACCATGTTTACTTTTCTTAACCTCGATTTTTACACTATTTGAATCCCAACTCAGTAATAATGCAGGGATCCCCTGTGCACTTTCAACAAAAGCTTTGAACACAGGTTCATGCTTATTAGGTAATTGTGAGAAATACATAGACATCAATTCGATACTTTCATCAAAAGATAAAGCTTCAAAATAAATATTAGCTGAATTTTTCAAGTTTAATTTTGAAGTTGATGCAGTTAAAACATAAAGAGTAATTTCTGGAATTTGTGTTAAAAAATCAATTTCATTAGCCAATTCTTCACTTAAAAATTGGGCATTATCAATTACAATAACTGTATTTTTACTCGCTTGTAGATCACTTAAGTTTAAGTAATTTTCACTTAACGATTGACTGAAATCTATTAAAGGCTGGCTGAATGATTGTTCTAATAACTGAGATATAACTTGTTGATCTGATGTTTTATGATTTAACTGTAAATAAATTTTATTAAGGTCAGTATATTTATCAGTTACAAATGATTCTAATATATAGCTTTTCCCAAGTCCTGGACCACCTAATAAAGTGACAATTGATTGACCGTATTCATACTGTAATTCAATACGATCAACTAATGCTTGCCTACTAGGTAATATTTTGACTTGCATCATTTAACCTAAAATAAAGACTTTAACTGCTGATCTGTGACATCAGATACCAGAGAACAACGGCCGAACTCTGTTGGCAGAATAAAACGAATTGTACCTTTTAAGTTTTTTTTATCTTTGGACATATGACCAATAAAATCTTCACATGTCATTTCTTTTGGCGCTTTTACAGGTAAATCAAAAGTACGTAATAAATTTATAACGCGATTAACCTCTGAATCACACAATGTGTTTCTCACTTTTGCTAATTGACACGCCATAACCATACCCGCAGATACAGCTTCACCATGAAGCCACACACCATAACCCATATGTGCTTCAATGGCATGACCAAAGGTATGACCTAAGTTTAATAACGCTCTTAACCCTGATTCTTTTTCATCTTGGGCAACTATATCTGCTTTAATTTGGCAACAACGCTGAATGATATATTGGATTGCAGTTTCATCTAATGATTTAAGTAAACCAATATTGTTTTCTATATATGAAAACAATTCCGTATCATAAATTAAACCATATTTTATGACCTCTGCCATACCAGCTGAAAATTCTCTCGCATCTAATGTAGATAAACTTTGAGTATCAATGAATACAGCTTCAGGCTGATAAAAAGCACCGATCATATTTTTACCTAGAGGATGATTTACCGCTGTTTTACCGCCAACCGATGAATCAACTTGAGATAACACAGTGGTAGGAATCTGAATAAAAGGTACACCACGCTGATAGCAGGCAGCAACAAAGCCCGTTAAATCACCAATAACACCGCCACCTAAAGCGATCAAGCAAGTATCTCTAGCACAATTATTTTGTAATAAAAAAGCATTTACTTTTTCAAAAGAGGAAAGTGTTTTAAATTGTTCTCCATCAGGAAGAATATATGTGAGTGGTGATAGATCTTCAAGTTGAGATTTGAATTGCTCTAAATAAATAGGAGCTATGGTTTCATTTGTGACAATAACTGGACGGCAATCGCCTATATATGCTTTAAGTCTCTCCTCGTCGTTTAGTAGCCCTGATGCAATAAAAATAGGATAGCTACGCTTACCTAAATTAACATTTAACTCAAGCATAACATAGCTCCTGCTATTTTTATTTCACTTAACTTTTAATACTAAAAATCAAGCTTTGCAATTATTTGATTTGCAACAACTTTTGCACTTTGTTCATCGGTACGAACAACAAAATCTGATACTTCTTCATAAAGAGGATTTCGCTCTTCAGCTAAACGTTCCAAAACTTCTTTTGGATCTTCTTTAGTTTGAAGTAAAGGACGTTTTTTATCACGTTGAGTACGTGCTACTTGTTTTTCGATTGGAGTTTCAAGATAAACAACAATGCCACGTGCAGAGAGTTTATTTCGAACATCTTTGCTAATTACTGAGCCACCACCGGTCGCAAGAACAATCCCTTGCATTTCGGTTAAGTCAGAAATAACACCTTCTTCACGAACTCTAAAGCCATCTTCACCTTCAATATCGAATACCCATGCTATTTCAGCACCAGTCCTACGTTCGATTTCTTGATCTGAATCGAAAAATTCAAGATGTAACTGGTCAGCTAAATGACGACCAATTGTGCTTTTGCCTGCGCCCATAGGACCCACTAGAAATATATTACGTTTTTCAGCCATATTTTTTGTACAAACGAACTCTAATTTAAATAAAAATAACCCCGTCCTACGACATGGCCCCAAAATTAAGGGGGTGATTATCTCAGTAATTGAATAGGTATATCAAGAAAAAAAACAAAAAAAAGACCTGTTAAGGCCTTTTTTTTTTTTAGTACGATATTAATCGCTATAACGTGCTATTAATAATTTTTGGAGTAACAAAAATGAGTAACTCTTTTTTCTCATTAAACTCACTTGTAGTTCTAAACAAATAACCTAAATAAGGAATATCGCCTAATAGAGGTACTTTTTTAACTGAGTTCACTATTTGCTGTTGAAAAATACCACCTAGCACAACTGTTTGACCATTATTAACCAAAACTTGTGTTTCAATACGTTGCGTATTAATTGCCGTTGCAGGACCTGTTGGTGTTGATACTGTATCACCACGGGTATCTTGGGTTATAACGAGATCTAAAATTACTTTATTATCAGGAGTAATGTGTGGTGTCACTTCTAAGCTCAATACTGCTTTTTTAAATGTTACTGTTGTTGCACCACTAGATGCAGCTTGAACATACGGAATTTCAGTTCCTTGCTCAATACGTGCCTTCTTTTGATTTGCAGTTGTAATGCGTGGACTGGCAATGATTTCAGCTTTATTTTCTTGTTCTAGTGCTGATAGTTCTAAATCAATTAGTGTTCCATCTGCAAGTTTAGCAACATGCATGCCTATACTACCTGCAGGATTACTTACGGCTAAATTAACATTTAAACGTTCTGCTAATGTTGGAATTTTACCATTAGCAATGTTTTGTGCACCCGCGATGGTTCCGGCAATACCATTGGAGTTTTGTTGGTCACTAAACCCCCACCTGATACCTAAATCTTCTTGTACGTTATCAGTTACCGTAACCATACGAGATTCTATTAATACTTGTTTTACGGGTACATCTAATACTTCAATCATACGTCGTACACTTTCAATGCTTTTAGCCGTATCTTTGAGTAGTAAAGTATTTGTTCTTTGATCTACAGCCACACTACCACGTGAAGATAAAATCGTATTGCTATCTGTTTTAAGTAAATTAACAAAATTTTCAGCTTTTGCATAATTAAGTTGGATATACTCGCTGTAAAGAGGCTCTAAATTTTCTACTTGCTGTTTAGCCTTTAACTCTTTTGCTTCTCGTGCAGCTAATTCTTCTGTCGGCGCAACCATTAATATGCTGCCATCCATGCGTTTATCTAATCCTTTAACTTTTAATACGATATCTAAGGCCTGATCCCAAGGTACACCGTCTAAGCGCAAAGTTATATTACCGCCAACAGAATCACTTGTTACTAAATTAAAGCCATTATAATCAGCTATAATTTGCAGTACTGAACGTATCGCAATATCTTGAAAGTTAAGCGACATAGGTTTACCTTGATAGTCTTTACCATTGCCTAAAAAGCTTTTCTTAGATTCATCTTTCTCGATTGTTAGCGTAAATATATTATCAAGTTGTTGGTAGTTATAATCAAAAGCATTTGTTGTATCTATTACAATCCGGCTATTTGCACCATCTTTAAAAGTTTCAATCGTACTTACAATAGTTCCGTAATCTAAAACATCTAATTGGTATAATAAATCATCAAGAATATCTGTATTATGAAATTCAACAACAACTTTTCCAGTCTCTTCTCTTACATCAATTGCCGCCATATTTTCTTGCATAAAAATTAATACACGCGCTTCACCTTTTTCACCGCGTCTAAAGTCAACAGCTTGTATCTTATTAATGTAAGTATGCTCATCATCCAAGATAGATACTTCAGCTATATCTTGTGTTGGATTATCAGATACGTGCAAATAGAATAAGTTTTTATCTGTACGGATTTGATAAATTTTCAAATAATCTAAAAATACAGTCACTTTAAAACCATCATTTTTAAATTCACTAACTACTTTTTTCACACCTGCTTTATTAATTAACACTTCACCTAAGTTTTCTTCATAATCAGCTTCATCAAAAAATAATTCAATGCGTGCAGGTTCACTAAAAACTTGAATTTTAGGTTCTATATAAATTTCTTCATCAAAAACAAATTCAATTTCAGTTTCCCCCTCTAATAATGGGTTATAACGCACATCGTATAACAAAGGCACAGCATTAACCGATGTCATAAAAAATAATGCTACCATAGCAAAAAATACTGACATCAATTTATTCAGTAAATTACCATTGAACATAGTTGTTCCCTTGTACATACAAGACCCTTTTTTGTTATTCAGATGCATCAGTAGCCTCCACGATTTCAACCTTCGTCAGGCGTTCTTTCCAACATCCGGCACCATCTGGTATTAATTCTAATAATTCGATAAAACTGCTATGAACCTGAAGCACCTTGCCATGATACAACCCCATGTAATTTTCACGCGCCACTCGATGTAAAGTATCATCAGAGGCAGTTATTAAAGCCCATGTTTCCTCACCTGAACCTAACGTTCCTTTCATCATAATATTATCTAAAGGGTACCTTTCCAAAGGCTCTTTTTTACGACGCGGATCCGGATGAAGACAGTTTTGTATTTGCAATAACTTGTCTTGTATTACTTCTGGTTTAGGTGCAACAAACGGACTCCTTAAATCTGCTGTACTATACGAAAAATGTTCAAACTTTTTTATTTCTGGAATAGGTTCTACTTTTGAAAATGTACTTGCTTGAACTTTATTAATAAATTCTTGCTGTGCCGTTATGTCGTCAAAACAACCACTTAAAATTAAAGGAAGCGCAATATAAGTAATTTTTTTCATTATTGCACCTCTTTATAGCGATAAGTTTTTGCAATAACGCTAAACATTAAGCGTCCAGTACCTTCTGGTTTTATACTAAAATCGTGTAAACTTACGATCCTAGGTAATAATGCCACTTTACTTACAAACTCACCAAACTCATGATACTGACCAACTACTTCTATTTTTATAGGTAGTTCGGTATAAAATTCATTTTCGATTTCAGGTAACCAGCCAATTTTGTTAAAAATAAGACCACTTGTAGTACCTACATAAGATAAGTCATCTAATGTACCTGGAATCTCACTTGATGTAGGAAGTCGTTTCAATAGTTTTGAAAATTTATCTTCCATTTCAATCATCTGTTGTTTATAAATTTCTAAATTTGCTGTAATAGCATACTTAGCCTTAAAAGTATTACGAAGTTGGATTTCTTTATTTAATGCATTTTCATAACCAGAGATTTCATCGGCAACAAATAAATTATACGTAAGCAAGCTCACAACTGCTGCAACAACAATTCCAACAATCACTTTAACAACTAAAGGCCAAGCACCTAAATTATCAAGTTCTAATTCATTTAAATCTATCTCATTTAATGCTTTTAAATCAATATTCATTGCTCAAACTCACCAATTTTTTCATAAGGTTTCACTGTGAACTTCATATTAAAATCACTTAACAATCTCGCTTGCTGTTCACCCGCGATAATATCCTGAAGTGTAGCACCTTGAAATAAATAAGAATTTTCTAATTGACGTAACATTCTAGAGAGACGGTTATTTGATTCACTTTTTCCTATTATTTGTATCGCGTTATCACGGCGCTCTAACTTAGTTAAATAAACGCCTGAAGATACAACTGTCGCTATTTCATCCATTATTTGCGTTCCTAAGTTACGATTACTTTGTAACTCTTCAATTAAACGCATTCTTTGATGTAAATTTTCTTTTTTCTTATCTAACTCTTTTATTTGTGAAATTCTTTTATCCAAAACTGAGATTTCTGAAGTCAGAAATTGATTTCTTTGAACTTGGCCGTCCTTCATGGCGCCATATACCATACTGAAAGCAAAAACCGAACCAAATGAAATTAAAGTCACTAATAAAAGTATAGATAAAAATTGTTTTTGTGCTTCTTTTCTTGAAGCTTCCCGCCAGGCTAGTAGATTTATATGTGGCATGAAGAAAAACTCCTTAATGCTAAACCAGATGCAACAGCTAATTGAGCGCGGTGTTTATCTAAAATATCTCGATCTAACTTTGGTGATAACTCCATATCAGCAAAAGGGTCGATAATGATTGAATGAATACCTAACTCATCAATTAAAAGTCTATCTATGCCTTGAATTAAAGATGTGCCACCAGATAAAACAATATAATCAAGCTGATCGTTACCACTGGTAGTTAAAAACATTTGTACCGCTCTACGTACCTGTTGTAAAAAAGTCGTTTGAAATGGCGCTAAGACTTCAAAAGTATAGTTTGGTGGTAAATCACCGGTAATTTTAGCTTGTTCAGCTTCATCAAAGCTTTTATTATAATAAGACACAATTGTTTTAGTATATTGCTCGCCGCCAAAAACTTGATCTCTGGTGTAAATCGTTTTACCTTTTTGCACAACACTAAACAAAGTTGTTGAGGCGCCAACATCGATAAAAGCAACAATTTTATCTTCAGCGTCTTCAGGTAATGCATTAACACATAATGATATTGTTCTACTTAACGCATATGACTCCACATCAACAACTTTTGGTTCAAAACCACCTGCATCAAGTGCACCAACTCTCGCCTCAACACTTTCAGTTCTAGCTGCTGATAATAAAACATTTACTTTCGATGGATCAGCTTCATTTATATCTAATTTTTCGAAGTCTAAGCTTACCTCATCTAAAGGATAAGGAATTAAGCTGTCAGCTTCGATTTCGATCTGTGATTCAAGTTCACTATCAGTTAAAGAAACATCCATAAATATCACTTTAGTGATTACAGTTTGACCAGAGACAGCGACAGCCGCTTGAGTAACTGACTTTGGCATTTTTTTTCTTATTTTATGGATCACTCGGCTAACAGATTCAATATCTTGTATCGAGCGTTCAACCATAGCCCCTTTTGGCATTGCTTCAACAGCAAATGCTTCAAGCCTATAGTGCTCATCTTTTTTACTGAGTAATACGGCTTTTATCGAATGTGAACCAATATCAATCCCGACCATCCAGGTAACTGGCTTTTTAAAAAGTTGACTTAACATGACCTAACGCTAATCCTTTTTTTATAATTATAATAAGCTTATAAAATATAGCGAAAAAATTTTATTCATTTATTAATCGATATATACTAGCAGCCTTACCCCAAAAATGGGAGTTTATTTAGGGAAAATTAAGTGACGCTGTTAAAAAAATTTTTACATTTCATTATCATATCAAGCTTATTAGGGATTTTAACCCTAATTGCGCTTTATTATTATGTAAAGTCAGACATTCCTAGTGTTTCCGTTTTAAAGGATGTGCAATTACAAACACCTATGCTTGTATATACCAAAGACGGCAAGCTTATTAATCAATTTGGCGAAAAACGTCGAATTCCAGTATCAATAGATCAAATTCCACAAACATTAATTAATGCACTTATAGCAACGGAAGATAGCCGATTCTACAGCCATATAGGACTAGACCCTATTGGTCTTGTTCGTTCTGCTATTGTTTTAATTACCACAGGCCAGAAAAAACAAGGTGCAAGTACCTTAACCATGCAAGTAGCTCGTAGTTTTTTCTTAACCCGCGAAAAAGCCTACATTCGTAAAGTTAAAGAAATTTTCATTGCTTTGCATATTGAAAATTTACTTTCTAAAGATGAAATTCTCGAGTTGTACTTTAATCGAATGGAATTTGGTAATCGTGCTTATGGTATCGGTGCCGCAGCACAAGTCTATTATGGAAAATCATTACAAAAGTTAACATTACCAGAAATGTCGATGCTCACAGGTCTACTAAAAGCGCCTTCAGCGCTAAACCCAATTCGTCACCCTAAACGTGCAAAAGCAAGACGAAACGTAGTCTTATGGCGGTTATTAACTGAGAATTACATTTCACAAATTCAATATAACAAAGCGATTAAGCAACCTATTACAGCACGTTTTCACGGTGCAAAAATAGAAATTTCAGCACCTTATATTTCTGAAATGGTACGTACTGAAATGGTAAAACGTTATGGTTTAGAAAATGCTTATAATAATGGTTATCATGTATATACAAGTATCACATCGGATATGCAGCTCGCTGCACAAAAGGCAATCACTAAAAACTTACAACAATATGATTTAAGACATGGCTATAAAGGTGCTAAAATTCACCTTTGGAATTCTGATGAAGAAGCTCCATGGCACCCTTCTGATATTTTAATTCATCTTAAATCCATCAAAGAAATAGCCGACTTAAAAGTAGGTATTGTTACCTCTGTTTTTGAAACGAGTATTGAAGTTTTATTAAAAGATGGCCAATTTGTCACAGTTGAGTGGGACGGTTTAAAATGGGCTAGACCTTATATTAATAATAATAGACAAGGAAAACCTCCAAAGGTAGCATTAGATATTTTAAATGTTAGCGCTCAAATATGGCTTAAAAACAATGATAAAAATCAATATATACTAAGCCAAATACCTGAAGCATCGGCTGCTTTAGTGTCTTTAAACCCTCAAGATGGCGCTATCTTAGCTATAGTGGGAGGTTATAGCTTTAAATTAAGTCAGTATAACCGAGCAATTCAAGCTAAACGCCAAGTTGGTTCTAATATTAAACCATTTATATATTCTGCAGCCATTAATAACAATTATACTTTAGCTAGTATCATGAATGATGCTGCGATACATCAATGGGATAAAAGTCAAGGTATTGCATGGCGACCAAGAAATAGCCCCGATGTATACGACGGCCCGATTCGTGTAAGACGTGCTTTAGCGCAATCAAAAAATGTTGTCTCTGTAAGATTACTACGTGGCGTAGGTTTAAATAAAACCGCTGACTATTTATTAAATTTTGGTTTTAAACCTCAAGATATTCATAGAAGTGAAACGCTTGCATTAGGCAGTGCTTCATTAACACCACTTGAGTTAGCAACAGGTATGTCAACTTTTGCTAATGGCGGCCAGTTAATTGAGCCTTACTTTATTAACAAAATAGATGATGCTTTTGGTAATGAGCTATATAAAGCTAAACCACTCATCGCTTGTGTTACTTGTAACGATCAAGAGATCAAAGACAGTTTTGATTATGCACCTCGCGTGATCAATAAACAAAATGCATTTTTAATTGCTAACGCTATGACCAGTACCATTATGGGTGGCGGTAGTTGGAAACATAAAACTGGCTGGAATGGCACTGGCTGGCGCGCGCAGAAAATCAAATTCAATAAACGTCCGCGAAAAGATTTATCTGGAAAAACGGGTACCACAAATAATTATGTTGACGCTTGGTTTACCGGCTTTAACAGTAAAGTTTTAACAACGACTTGGGTTGGCTTTGATAATCCAAGCAAATCACTAGGCAAAGTAAGCAATAATAATAACCTAGGTAAAAACCAAGTAACAGGTAATGAGTTTGGTGCTAGAGCTGCACAGCCTATTTGGGTTGATTTTATGCAATACGCCTTAAAAGATCAGCCTTTAGCACCAATAGAACAACCAGAAGACCTAGTTTCTGTCAGAATAGATCTTAAAACAGGCCTTTTAAGTCATAAAACAGATCATACTAGTCGTTTTGAGTTTTTTATCAAAGGTACAGCCCCAACTCAATACGCCCAACTAACTGAACCTGATATCTTTGAAGATGACAATGAGGGGAAAGTAATTGAAGAGGAAGAATTATTTTAATAATTTAAATTTCCTCAATGAGAGGCCTCACTGCTAAGAAAACAAGATTTAAAGGTATTGCCACCCCTTAAAAACTAATCTTGCAGCGGTAGCTGAGCCACCATTATTACCAGATTTCGCTTTACCTAAAGCCTCATCATAATGTACACCACCTGCACCAGTCACACTGACAGATTTGCCTAATAAAGATCCCTTAAAGCCAATAGCTGAACTAATTTGAATATCAGTTAATGGTGCATAAATTGCCGCGTAAATTTCTTCAGTGCCACCAGTTAAATTAATCCCGGTGCCGCTATAGCTACTATAAATTGAAAAAACTGGTAAGCCTTGAGATGTCAACCCTTTATCTGGCGTATAAACTTGTGATCCTGCCCCTATTTCTAATGCGCCTTTTATAATTAAAGTGAGGCTACTATCATTTGGTATCGTTAAACTGCTCGCACCACTCATTTTAAAGTTTCCTTTTACATACATAGTCACATTTTCACCCGACTTAATATTTAAATGGCCTTTAATAGTTACATTATCGTACATCAAGATATAAGAAGATTTATTTAAAAATGATACGACCTCTGCATTAATATGTTTTGATGCGCTAGAACCACTGCCTTTATTCGTCGTAAATTCAGCTTCTTGTTGACTTAATTCATAGACATCTCCTGAACCTGAACCACTAATAAATAAATCTTTTTCATCAGCATCAGTAGAGTCTACTGATAGTACTTCACTTCAGCAATTCTCGGTGAATTAAT
>NZ_NQMR01000133.1 GCF_002276045.1 Pseudoalteromonas sp. NBT06-2
CGGGTTATTGAGGTGTTACGAAATTAATTAGGTATTAGAATAATATCATCTATAAGTGATTCTTAAAAAGACCGTGATTTAAAAGTCACGGTCTTTTCTTTATCAATAATTAAATTTAAGTATACGGAATATCAAATGGTAACACTTCGCTGAAATTATCCAGTTTCTTTTAATATCGAGATTTTGGAGGGCTGCATAGCAATAACCATTTCACCTGCTCGAGGGGCAGCTAATTGAGGAGTAAATGGGCATAACTGTCCCGTAGAGTTTATTAAAAATAATGGAATTGCCTCATTATTTACTTCTAAATAACTTTCCCAAGAAAATTCTTTCGATATTCTTGTGGTGCTAACTTTTCCTCCTTTAGCAATAAGGTTACTTAACCTAGTAAAAGTTGCTGTTTTATCGTTACTGTCATCAATAAATAATATTTGTCTTGAAAGAAAAGTTGTGCTGTCTTTATTCGCTTTTGAATGAACATTTGATGACTTTAAGGAAAATACATTTTTTTCTTTGATCAGATGAGAGAAGTATTGAACACCTAATGCGTTATGATGCCGATTAGGGGAAAGTGCTAATACAGTTTTAATATCAGTCATAGGCAAGTATCTTTCTGCATGTTCTGATTGAGGGTTGCCGTAATAACATGCTAATCCACTCATTCTTGCCATTTTACAGTTTTCCCATGCAGGATCAGATAAGTAGATATCTATATTTTGATCTTCAAGTTCCTTTGCTATTGCTCTAGCAACATGATTTGCTCCTATGATTAAAATAGTTGAGGGTTCAGGCCTATGCATTTTTAATAACTTGACTAAGGGCAGTGCTGTTAAGCTTTGTAATATTACAGTTACAATGATAACGGTGAAGATAAGAGGAACAATTTTATCAGCATCTTTAATGCCTTGTTCGGCCATGCTTAATGAGAAAACGGATCCTACAGCTGCTGCAACAATTCCTCTAGGGGAGATCCAAGCTAAGATCATTCTGCCCTTTATTGTTATATCCGATCTAAAAGTTGAAACTATAATACATAATGGACGAGCTATAAATAAAACAATTATTAAGAAAATCATTACTGTTGGGCCAAGTAACAAGAGCTCCGTTAAATTTAATCTTGCGGCTAATAATATAAATAAACCTGAAATTAATATCATCGAAAGATCTTCTTTAAACTCTAATATAGGATCTAGTTCTAAATCATCTTGATTTGCTAGCCAAATGCCATAAACAGTTACAGCTAAAAGTCCTGATTCATGACTTAAAACATTTGAAAGTGAAAAAGTAAATAAAACTAATGCGAGGACCGTAAATTTTTGCAGTTCATAAGGGATCCAGTCTTTTCTAAATATTAATGTGGTTAACCAACCGGCAAATGCGCCAAGAGATAAGCCTATTGCTAATGTTGCGCCAAGTGCTAATAAAGTATGGCTTAATACATCTGTTGGTCCAGCAAATTTGACGGCTTCAAAAACTAAAACCGCAAATAAAGCGCCGATAGGATCTATTACTATGCCTTCCCATCGTAAAATACGATCAACTTCTATGCTCGGCCTCATAATATTGAGTAAAGGTGTAATTACAGTAGGTCCTGTAACAACTAATACGGCACCTAATACTGCAGATACCCTCCAATCAAGGTTTAGCAACCAAAAGCTACTGAGAGCGATAATAAAAAAGGTTGTGAGCATACCAATTGAACAGAGGTTTCTTACTACTTTTCCGATTCCTTTTAGCTCTCTAAAGTGTAATGTAAGAGAACCTTCAAATAGTATAATAGCAACAGAGAGGGAGATGATAGGAAATAATAAATCGCCAAGTAAATTGTCTGGATTTAAGATAGTAAAGACAGGACCCAATAGTAGTCCTATTAATAATAAAAATAAAATGGCAGGTACTTTAAATACCCAAGCAAGCCATTGAGCAAAAACTGAAAATAGTGCGATACCTGCAATATAAATCGCGGTCATAAATTCTCATGCTCCATTAAGTTTAGATCTTAATCGCAATAAGTATATGTGCTGTGTATGAAATGGCTAATATTAGTATATATAAATTAGGATAATTATATAAAAAATTTAATAAGCAGATTGCTTTATAGATAAAGGTGGATGTAAATTTTTTGGAGCGGTACACGAGGCTCGAACTCGTGACCTCGACCTTGGCAAGGTCGCGCTCTACCAGCTGAGCTAGTACCGCATCACATTTAAAACATATTTTAACAGCTGAAGTAAGACTTCATCTGATATTTATTTATATTTTAACAAAACTATAAAATTTTGGAGCGGTACACGAGGCTCGAACTCGTGACCTCGACCTTGGCAAGGTCGCGCTCTACCAGCTGAGCTAGTACCGCATCACATTTAGAACATATTTTAACAGCTGAAGTAAGACTTCATCTGATATTTATTTATATTTTAACAAAACTATAAAATTTTGGAGCGGTACACGAGGCTCGAACTCGTGACCTCGACCTTGGCAAGGTCGCGCTCTACCAGCTGAGCTAGTACCGCATCACATTTAGAACATATTTTAACAGCTGAAGTAAGACTTCATCTGATATTTATTTATATTTTAACAAAACTATAAAATTTTGGAGCGGTACACGAGGCTCGAACTCGTGACCTCGACCTTGGCAAGGTCGCGCTCTACCAGCTGAGCTAGTACCGCATCACATTTAGAACATATTTTAAGAGCTGAAGTAAGACTTCATCTGATATTTATTTATATTTTAACAAAACTATAAAATTTTGGAGCGGTACACGAGGCTCGAACTCGTGACCTCGACCTTGGCAAGGTCGCGCTCTACCAGCTGAGCTAGTACCGCATCACATTTAGAACATATTTTAAGAGCTGTAGCGACTATGTCGCAACTAGTGCTTTAGCAGCTGAACTAATACCACATCAAAAAATTCATTTGAAGCTGAATAAAACTATAAAAATTTGGAGCGGTACACGAGGCTCGAACTCGTGACCTCGACCTTGGCAAGGTCGCGCTCTACCAGCTGAGCTAGTACCGCATCACATTTAGAACATATTTTTAGAGTTTGCTCGAATTTGTCGAACACAACGCTCTAGCAGCTGAACTAATACCGCATCAGGGAATTCATTTATAGTTGAATAAAACTATAAAAATTTGGAGCGGTACATGAGGCTCGAACTCATGACCTCGACCTTGGCAAGGTCGCGCTCTACCAGCTGAGCTAGTACCGCATCACATTTAGAACATATTTTAAGAGCTGTAGCGACTATGTCGCAACTAGTGCTTTAGCAGCTGAACTAATACCACATCAAAAAATTCATTTGAAGCTGAATAAAACTATAAAAATTTGGAGCGGTACACGAGGCTCGAACTCGTGACCTCGACCTTGGCAAGGTCGCGCTCTACCAGCTGAGCTAGTACCGCATCACATCTTACATGGTATAGCTAAGGAAATACCCCGAAGGTTGTTCTCCTAAGCGGGGCGAGATATTACTCGAACTGATTTTTTTTGCAAGTTTTTTATTTGAAAAATTACAAATTAAAAAATTCAGTACGATATATCTTCAATTCCATGATGGATTCGCGAATATCTTCTAAGGCTAGGTGTTCACCTTTTTTCTTTACTTTTTTTAAAATATCAGGCTTCCATCGACGTGCAAGCTCTTTTATTGTGCTGACATCTAGATTTCGGTAATGGAAAAAATCTTCAAGCGTTGGCATGTAAACATTCATAAAACGTCTATCTTGACCAATTGAATTTCCACACATAGGGGAGGCACCTTTTGGTACCCATTTTTCTAAAAATACTTGGGTTTGCTCGATTGCATCTTGTTCAGAGAACTTGCTTGCTTTACATCGATCGGTTAAACCAGATTTTCCATGCTGATTTACACACCAGGGATCCATGTTATCAAGCAGCTCATCACTTTGATGAATTGCAATTACAGGGCCTTCAGCCAATATATTTAGCTCGCTATTTGTTACAATAGTGGCAATTTCCAATATTTTGTCTGTACGTGGCTCTAAACCTGTCATTTCAAGGTCAAGCCAAATTAAATTAGATTCATGAAAAGACATAAATTACCTTAGCGGTGCTTTCCTTTCGATTTTAAGTAATTAGTTATATCATAATACGCTTCTGGTATGGATTAAACGATTTTTTTCAAAGTAATCCAATTTATTAAGTTATAGGCTAAATGTGACAAAACGAAAGAAATTGAGTAAAGGTCAATCAAGACGCATAAAAGAAAACCATCAAAAGCGTTTGAAAACGGCTAATACTGCAGTAGAAAATATTGAAAAAAAATCTCATGATGAATGGCAAACTGATAATTTAGGAGCAACAGAGTCAGCTATAGTGATCAGTCGTTTTGGTCAGCATGCTGATATTGAAACCACAAAAAATGAAATACTTAGATGTAATATTCGTCGTACAGTCAGTAATATTGTGTGTGGTGATAATGTCTATT
Organism: Pseudoalteromonas sp. NBT06-2; assembly: GCF_002276045.1. GTDB lineage: Bacteria > Pseudomonadota > Gammaproteobacteria > Enterobacterales > Alteromonadaceae > Pseudoalteromonas. The sequence continues at coordinate 4,453 of NZ_NQMR01000133.1, forward strand.
TTCGCAGAGCAAAGGTAAGCCAAGGTGATCTAGCAGGTGTCATTGAAACCGTTGAAGAAAGAGCGACTCAGTTAACTCGTCCTGATTTTTATGATGGTGTAAAAGTTGTTGCTGCTAATGTAGATCAAATTTTAATGGTTTCAGCAGTACTACCTGAATTTACTCCTAGTATCATAGATCGCTACTTAGTTGCTTGTGAAGATATGGGCATAAAGCCAATATTGATTTTAAATAAAGTTGATTTACTTGATGATAAAACTCTAACTTATGTACAAAGCATTTTAGATATTTACCGAGGTATTGGCTATCAGGTGTATTTAGTTAGTAACAAAACTGGTGAAGGGATAGATGGATTAAAATCGTTACTGGTTGATAAAAATAGTATTTTTGTTGGCCAAAGTGGTGTGGGTAAATCAACCTTAGTAAATACTTTACTACCTGAATCTAACATATTAACTAAAGTTGTTTCTGAAAACAGTGGTTTAGGTCAACATACAACAACAGTATCTCGTTTACACCATTTACCTTCAGGCGGGAATTTAATTGATTCACCTGGGATCAGAGAGTTTGGTTTGTGGCATTTAGAACCAGATCGTGTAACTTGGTGTTTTAAAGAATTTAGAGAATATTTAGGTGGTTGTAAGTTTAGAGACTGTAAACACTTAAAAGATCCTGGTTGTTTATTACAACAGGCGCTATCTGAAGGGAAGATTTCGCAACTGAGGTTTGATAATTACCATCGAATCTTAGAATCAATGCAAGAAGGGCGTGCAGGTGCTCGTGCACCGAGAGTATAAAATAATAATTAGGAATACACTTGTGAGTTTAGATAAATTTAAAATTGCGATGCAGTATGCAATGCCAAAACATTTAGTATCGCGTGCAGTAGGGAAATTGGCGCAAGCAGAAGCCGGTGCGTTAAGTACGACACTAATAAAAGTATTTATTAAACAATATCAAATTGATATGACTGAAGCTGAGCATGAAGACCCGAGTTATTATAAGAGCTTTAATGAGTTCTTCACTCGCTCTCTAAAAGAGGGGTTACGCCCAATAGTAAGTGATGAAAATATCATAGCTCATCCTGTTGATGGCAAAATCAGTCAACTTGGTGATATTCAAGATGATCGTTTGATCCAAGCTAAAGGTCATGATTTTAGTTTGCAAACATTACTTGGTGGTGAAGAGCAAACTGCTGCGCCTTTTCAAGGCGGTAAATTTGCAACGATATATTTAGCACCAAAAGATTACCACCGTATTCATATGCCAGTTGATGGTACTTTAAAGCAAATGATATATGTGCCAGGTGATTTATTTTCAGTTAATCCGCTTACAGCGCAAAATGTGCCAAATTTATTTGCTAGAAATGAGCGTGTAGTTGCCATTTTTGATACTGAAATTGGTCCACTTGCGATGGTGTTAGTTGGTGCAACTATTGTCGCTAGTATCGAAACTATTTGGTCAGGTACAGTGACACCACCAGTAGGTAAAAAAATATTTAGCTGGGATTACCCAACAGAGGGTGATGATAAAATATGTTTGAAAAAAGGTGAGGAAATGGGACGATTTAAACTTGGATCTACGGTTATTATTGCTTGGTCACAGCAAACGGCTGAGTTCTTAAAAGGTCAAAACCCAGAGACTGTGACGCGAATGGGCCAGCCATTTGCTAAAATAATAAAATAAATTATTAAATACAGGGTCGGATTATGATTTGCTTGCTTTTTAATCAATCAAGATTTCCGCCCTAAATTTAGCATCCCAACATACTTGTTGCATTTTTCTTGTAACACTCTCTTTCAATGGGTATGATTTTATTAAGTTCAACAGCTTACGTCTTATAGTTGCTAGCTTTCAGTGTCTAGCTTTCTTGCTCCATCATCAGTATAGATTTGACACTCATCTTCTTTGAATGTCACATCTAATAGCCAGCGCTGGCTATTCTCTATCACCCAATGCCGACGTATATATTTTGCTGTGATTTCTACTTATTCTTTTAATGACGTGATGTAATAAGACGTCTCTTGCTCTGCCGACTACAAGGTGAAGATGTACAAGCTTATATTTCGTCAGAGTTTAATGTGAAATATCAAAAAGCTAATATTTATTACTTTTTACATGGGCTAATCTTAGCTGGATTATCACTCGTTCAAAAGATCCAAAATAATCGGAGAAGCTCAGTAAAATTTAGATAATTTCAAATAAAAAAGATCCAGGGGCATTTTGCTCTTGATCGCATTGATATATGGTTTCAAGATGAGGCTAGGTTTGGTCAACAAAACACAACAACACATGTTTGGGCTGAAACTAGAAGTAGACCGCGAGTAATTCAGTAGTAACAATTTACATATACATATACATATACATATACATATTTGTTTGGTGCTGTTTGCATGACAAATGCAAAGACTGAAGCAATTATAGCACCCGTGAGTAATACCAATTCAAATAAATGTATGATCAATCTAAATGGTCTAAATATACAATAGCTGCGTTGCTTTCAATCCCAATATCCAGCTATTGCTTAATCAAGCGCTTTGCTATTGAAAATTTATTCTAATTTATATTAGATCACTTAGTTAATAGAATTGCTATAATATGGATGTAATGAAGTCACATTTGAAATTAATATCAAATGAAAAAGAAGCTGCTCGTCTTACTGTTGTTATCATGGACGGTGCAAGCTGGCATCAAGAATATATTGATGAAGATTTCCTTAACTTAAGCATTATACACATTCCAATTTATTCACCAGAGTTAAATCCGATAGAACAAGTTTACTCATGGTTAAGGCAAAATAAAATAGCAAATATATCATTTAAAGATTATGACGATATTGTAGATAAGTGTACAACAGCTTAGAATAACTTTAGAACTGATGTTGATAGAGTAATATCACTATCTAAAAGAGATTGGGCAATATTGAACAGTTAATTAACGCAATTGGTATAATTCCCTAAAGTATTAATTTTATTATAAATAGGGGTGACTTATTTTATAAAATTTTTAGAAATTAAGTGACTGCATAATAGGAGCTACTAGCCATAAATGTCAGTAGCTTTTTCTAATGTATAAAATTTATTTACTTGGATATAAATAATCCCACCATTGTGGTTGATCTTTTAAGTTTTTATCAAAGTAAGCCATTATAGTATCCCACCAGTGAAAGCGTTTATCACGGGCAAAAATTTGATGGTTAGCATTTTTGTATTCAACTAGCTCTACATCTTTATTTAATATTTTAAGTGCAGTATACATATTGTGGCTTTCACCTGGTGGTACATTGGTATCTTCATTGCCATGAATAAGTAATAGAGGAGTAGTGACCTTATCGGCATTATATACAGGGCTATGTTGGCTGTATAGTTTTGTATTATTCCACGGGAAACTACCTTTAGATGCTTCACCTGAATATAAATAACCCCACCAACCTTGCCCCCAATATGACGTGATATTTGAGATCCCAGCATGTGATATTGATGCACTAAATATATTTGTTTTTGTAGTCAGTAACATAGTCATAAAGCCACCGTATGATGCACCTAAGTTACCAAGTTTGTTTGCATCAACAAAAGGATAAGCCTTTAAAAACTCTCCGGTGCCTTGAATAATATCGTCAGCAGTATAATTACCCCAAGCATTAACATGCTTAGCTGAAAATTCTTGACCAAAACCTGTGGCACCAGTTGGTTGCAATACATAAACTACATATCCATTTGCTGCCCATAAGTTAAATGGGTAACGACCTGTAAAGCCACGTGTTACTGGTGATGTGCCACCATAATAATAAATAAGTGCAGGATGCTTTTTAGTTTTATCTAAATTATGTGGAATATAAACACGACCACTAATTTCAACATTATTTTTATTAACGAAGTTAAATTCTTCTAATGTTGCGATTTCACTATTTTGGTAAAAATCAAATTTGCTGTCAGATACCGTTTTAGTTTTATTTTTATAAACATTTAATAGTTTAACTTGCTGTGGTTTTGAAGCAGTTGTACCTGTATAGAGCAATCGAGGCCTTTTACCTTTGGATAAAGAAAAGCGCTCTACAATATCAAGTTTAGACTTTAGCTTTTTAAAGCTGTTTTTACTTTCATCAAATAAATAAACTTGTTTCGTATCTTTTTCTGTTACAGATAGTACAACATCACTATTTTTTAACACTTCAAAACGACCAATTGATGGAGCGAAAGTTTTAGATAATGCAGTAACATCTTTACCGTTAAAACTCAGCTTATATAACTGACTATCATAATTGTTAGGTAGCATATTTTTAGGTAAGTTTTGACCCGAACCATTCATAAATGCTGGACCCGCAGTGATATAAAAACCATTTTTATGGTATTGCGCATTATTAAAAGTACGATATTCACCTATGAGTTTTTCGTTATTATCTTTTAAGTTTATCTCAACCAACTTAGTGATCATATGCGGAGGGGCGGCATAATTTATTGGATTGCGGCTTAATAATACAGTGCCACGTTTTGCATTATGATCTTCAAGGTTATGGTTAAATTTTGGTGAACTCACTTGACGAATTAAACCTGAATTTAAATCTAATAAGTGTACTTGATTGCTATTTCGAGCATATGACCAGCGATCTTCAAGTCCTTTATAGTGCTTTGTAAGTGACTTGTCTTTTTTAGCTGATTTATTCCAATTGAAAATTAAAGTATCGTTATCAAAAAATTCAAAGCCGCTGGTACTCGTTAAATTGTCACTTAACATTGTTATTGCAAGGGTTTTTCTATCTAGTTGTTTAAGTTTTCCATTTGATAAATAAACTAATTTTTTATTATCTGGGCTCCAAATAAAGTTTGACGCTTTGCCATCTTCCCAGCGGTAACGTACAGTATTTGATTTAGTATCTAACAGTTGAGCTGTGCGTATCGATTTATTAGCTGATTTATCGTTATAAGCTTTACTACTTAAGATCATTTGCTTGGAGTCTGGTGATAAAGCAACACCAGAAATCACTTTTGCATCATATAGCTGCTTTGCTGTGAGTGGGTGATATTTATCAGTAGTGATCGTAATTTGATCATGCTCAGACTTACCCTCAAAGTCTAAAGTGACTTTTTTCCAGTCACTTACTTGCTCTGTAATCACCATAATTTTATGGTCGCCAGTAGCTAAAATTAAAGGATATTTTTTATCGTTAGCGGTTATTGCAACATTGTTGATAAATACACTGGCTGTTTCTATACCTTGTATTTTTAAATCACCTTGAACAAACCTATCAACTGAAAAACTGAATTTAATTGCTTGAAGGCCTGGTTCTGTTAGCCTACTTACTTTAGAAAGCGGTTGCCACTTTAAAGTTTCACCAAAAATATTTAATGACTTCGCATCTTTTGCGATTTGAGGCAATAAATTATTAATGATCTCTTTTTGCTGTGCCGTTTCATAAGGTTTATATTGGTTTTGTGGTGCTATAGGGCCTAAATAGCTAATTTTACTTTTATCAAGCGAGTCAGCAAATGCTGTATGGGCAAGTAACGTTGCACATAGGCCAATTAATACTTTTTTTAGCATGTTCATTTTTCTCATTTATCTGATTGGGAAGTGCCGTAAATTTTTTCAGCGTGATTAAATAAAACCCAAGATGTAAATATGTATTTATCATTTGAGATTGGTGTATTCCCTCTATGCGTATGGGAGAAATAGCCAGGAAAAATAGCCATAGTCCCTTGAGTTGGTTTAAGTTTCAACTTTTGATAGTAAAACTCGGTTTCTCCTCCTTCTTCAACATCATTTAAATAAAACATAAAGGCTAATACACGATGTAGTGCTTCGTTATGGCCGACTTGTGGATATACTTCACTATGATAATAGGGGTAACCACCTTTATTTTTTTCATATTTTTGTGCTTGTATCGGGCCTAATCTAAAAAGCTGCTGTACTAAAGTGGATACTTGAGGTTTACCCACTTCTTCAAAGTTTTCTACTGTTAAATTGGTTGGCTCGCCGGTTTTTGGATGGTAAACAGTTAAACCAAATGCACCTATCATGATTAAAAAATTATCACTTATATAATCAAATACTTTTTCGGCTGTGACTCTCTGTAGATGTTGGTTATATTCTGCATATTCAGGGTGCATGCTTAAATACAGATCTTTACTATCTTTTTTAGCTAAATCGATACCACCACTTGTCGTGCCTTGTTTTAAATGAGGGCTTTGTTCAAAAAGTTTGATAAAATCATTACAGAACTCAGGGCTTAGTGCATTTTCATATGTACGAATAAGATCTGGCATAAATGAGATCCCTTGTTAAATTTATTGTTTAAGGTTCTTCTTTGAGAACCTGTATTAGGTGAAGTTATGTTTAAAGAAAAAATAATGCCACGTTTCACTGAAACGGATGCTTTAGGTCATATAAACAATACCGTACTACCAGTTTGGTTTGAAGCGACTCGCATGCCTATTTTTAGGTTTTTTACTCCAGATCTTAATCCAAAAAAGTGGAAATTGATCATTGCTAAAATTGAAGTAGAGTTTCAAGGTGAGCTATTTTACGGGCAAGAAGTCGAAATTAAAACAGCTGTTCGTAAAATTGGAAACAGTTCTTTCGTTATTGAACAAAGTGCATGGCAACATGCTGAACAATGTGCCTTGGGTAAAACCATCGTTGTACGTTATGATTTTGATAACAAAAAAGCGAAGGCTTTATCCGAGTCAGAAAAAGCGCTGTTAAGTGAACATTTACTAGGAAATTAGAAAACTGGAATTGAAATAATAAAAATGCCGTTTCGAAATACGGCTTTTTAACTTTTTAAATGTTGTTATTTCTTGAATGTTAAATGACCGCCTAAACGGTATTTAGATCCGGGTGAAATCAAACGTGCAAAACTTACAACGCCTTTATATGACCAAGTCCTACGTATCACTTGCAAACACGGTTCTGTATTATAAAGGGTTAACCATTCACAGATTTCATCAGAAGGGGTAATAGCTTCAACTGTATGCCTCGCTTCAGTTAAAGGAGCGGTTTGGCATAAATATTCATGTGGTGTTACTTGCTCAAAGTTCTGTTGTAAATACTCAGGAGCTAATCCTGGATTTACAAAGCGCTCCTCGGCTTGTAGTGGTTTTTCATTTTCAAAATGAACTAATACACTACGATAAACTAAAGAGTCGATTTCAACACCTAAGGCAATTGCAATTGGAGCAATTGCTTGTATTGACTCTAATACAATTGGAGTACAGGTATATTGACCGCCACGGTCTTTCACTTCATCTGCTATATTTCTTATTTCCAATAAAGATGATTGTGATTTAAAACTTGCAACAAAAGTACCTAACCCTTGAGAACGGGTTAAAACTCCTTCATCAGTTAGTTCGGTTAATGCACGTCTTGCAGTCATTCGACTGACAGAAAACTGCACAGTTAGCTCGTTTTCTGATGGAATTCGGCTATGCTCTGGCCATTCGCTTGATTTAATTTTATCGATAATAAAGCGTTTTATCTGCGAAAATTTAGGTGTCATCATCGTCAATACCGTTGGTACCTTGTTTAATTATTCAAAGTATAAAATAACATTATATCAACCCTATTAAATATGTGATTATTCTAAAACCCACTAAATTAAAAGAGTTGCTATAAATATAGTTATAAAGTGATATAGATTGCTTGTATATACAAGCTCTAATGTTAGACTAAATAAAAATTTATTACGAGTCTGGGTGAGTATGATGTTAAATGAAGAGTTTGATCAAGTCATAATTGATGTGAATGTAGCCACTATGGATCCTGAAATTTTAACGGCTTATGGCATTATTGAAAATGCAGCTGTGGCAATTAAAGATGGTAAAATTGCATGGTTAGGTAAATATAATGATTTACCGAAATTTGATGCTCTGTCCACGCCAGTTATTGCAGCTAAAGGTCAATGGCTAACGCCGGGACTGATCGATTGTCATACTCATTTAATCTTTGGTGGTTCACGAGCTCGTGAATTTGAAATGCGATTACAAGGTGTATCTTATCAAGAAATTGCAGCGCAAGGTGGTGGCATAGTTTCAACAGTAAAGGCGACACGAGAAGCTTCTGCAGAAGCGTTATTTGTTAGTGCTAAAAAAAGATTAAACGCTTTATATAACGAAGGTGTTACAACTGTTGAGATTAAATCTGGTTATGGTTTAGATACTGAAACTGAAATTAAAATGCTTCGTGTTGCCAAACTACTCGGTAAGCATCATAAAGTAGATGTTAAAACGACATTTTTAGGTGCACATGCTTTACCGCCAGAATATAAAACCATACCAGCAGAGCAAGGAGCTGATGCATATATAGATTTAGTTTGTGAAGAAATGATGCCTAAAGTTGCACAATTAGGATTAGCTGATGCAGTTGATGCTTTTTGTGAAGGTGTTGGTTTTTCTAATGCACAAACCCGCAAAGTATTTGAAAAAGCAAAAGAGTTAGGTTTGCCTGTAAAGTTACATGCAGAACAATTATCTAATTTAAAAGGTGCACAACTCGTTGCTGAGTTTAATGGTTTATCTGCCGATCATATTGAATTTTTAGATGAAGCGGGTATAAAAGCGATGGCTGAAGCTGGCACTGTTGCAGTGTTATTACCGGGTGCTTTTTATATTTTACGTGAAACACAATTACCGCCAATAAAATTATTACAACAATATAAAGTGCCGATTGCTATTTCAACAGATTTTAATCCGGGCACATCACCAATTTGTTCACTAAAATTAATGATGAACATGGGGTGCACCTTATTCAGTATGACACCTGAACAAGTATTGGCAGGTGTAACAATTAATGCAGCAAAAGCGCTCGGGTTATCTGATCGCGGTATGATTGCGAAAGAGCAGCGTGCAGATATGGTTTTGTGGGATATTGAACACCCTTCTGAATTAGCATATCAATTTGGAGTAAATCCTCTTTCAAAACAATGGATTGAAGGTGAAAGTGTGGTAAGTTAATGAATAATTTCCCTTTTAATAAGATTAATAAAGTCGTTAAAATAGACTTTTAGCTTTGGTTTATTATTTAAATCAAATCTCTTAAAGCAGGGATACCATTTATTTTGTTCGCCTATTTAATTGCATCAATATTATTCTATCTGGTAGTCTGTTTCGGCTTCTAAAGGCTCAGGAGATAAAATAATGCCAGTACTATCAGAATAAATATAGTCATCATCAAAAAAAGAGACGCCCGCAAAATTGACGCCTATATTTGTTTCACCGTGACCATTGCTATCTGCTGCGACGGGAATAGAAGCAATCGCTTGAATACCTATATCTAACTCTTCTAACTCATCAACATGTCGTACAGAACCATAAACAACAAGACCTTCCCAGTTATTCTCAAGCGCTAGTTCTGCAATTTCAATATCTATCAGTGCGCGACGTGTTGAACCACCACCATCAATTATTAGTATTTTATCAGATCCATCTTGTTCTAATACATCACGGATCAATTCATTGCTTTCAAAACATTTTATAGTTCTAACTTGACCACCAAATGAAGTTCTGCCACCAAAGTTAATAAACATTGGCTCTAAAACATCTATGAGGTTGGGGTACTTATCACATAATGCTGATGTATTGTATTCCATGTTGTGAACCTTAAAAAATTCATAAAAACAAGTTGTAAGTATACCTAGCTTGGTTTGCAAGACAATAATTAAATTTTACGAAATTATTATTTACAACCAGCAGTTTTGATTATATTTTCTATACTTAAAATAATTATAAATATACGGGTCAAAAATAATGAGCCTATTAGGGCGCCTCTCAATAAAAATGCGTTTGCAAATAAATGCTCTAGTTGTTGCTATTGCTATGCTTGTCATGTTGACCGTGATTATCTTTCAGTCACAAACCATGCAAACACTTAATACAATAACTAGCATTACAGGAAGTTTAAATGCTAAAGAATTGGGTATGCGTAAAGATGAAAAAGACTTTTTGGCTTATAAACAGCAAAAATCATTAGATAAATTTGAAAAAAAATACAAGGCCATGCAACAAGGTATTATTGCTTTAAAAGCTCAATATGAAGATTTAGATGTAGATCAAGATAAATTATTAAAGTTTGAGAGCTTAGCTAAGCAATATAAAGTAGATTTTGATTTTGTTGTGAGTTTACAAAAAGAAATAGGTTTGCATCCCAAAGATGCATTATATGGTGAGCTCAGAGCTGCTGTTCACTCTGTCGAAGAATTACTTCATGAACATGAAACTTTTCAATTACTCGCTGACATGCTGCAATTAAGAAGAAATGAAAAAGATTTTATGCTGAGAAATGATTTAAAGTATTTAGCTAAATTTGCAAATAATATGGCTAAATTGGAACAAGATATTTCATCATCAGACTTATCAGAGCAAGTTCAGTCAGACATTAAATCAATGTTGATAATATATCAAAACAAGTTCTCAGAACTCGTTAAAAAAAGTGAGGAACTAGGATTGACTATGGATTTAGGTGCGTTAGGTAAAATGCGTAAATCTATAAAAAGTACCGATGCCATGTTTGAAAAAATGCTAATTGAAGCAAAAAAAATGACATTATCAACCTCTAGTAGTGCTAAATTAACTGCCTTTACTGTTTTTGGCTTTTCACTTTTTATTGTAATGAGTTTAGTGTATTTAACTAGCCGCTCCATTATTGTTCCTATAAACGAGGTGTGTGAAACAATTCACCAAATAAGAGGTAGCAATGATTTATCTTTATCTATTTGTGTTAAAGGTCAAGATGAAGTATCTACAATGACACATGACTTTAATGGTTTAATTTCTGATTTTAAAACACTTATTTTTGAAGTAAACTCAGCTTTAATAACTTTGAATACGGCAACAGAAGACTTAGCTGAAACAACGTCAGCAACTAGTGATGGTATGAAAGAACAATTACATGAAGCTGATATGGTGGCCACAGCAGCTACGCAAATGCAGGCAACTATACAAGATATATCACATAATACTGAAGCAGCAGCACATAAGGCTGAATCTACTAACGTAAGTGCATTAGAAGGTCGTAGTGAAGTCGACTCTACAGTTGCTCGTATCTCAGAGTTATCAATCTCTTTGGGTGGTGCATCTGAAGTCGTATCGCAGTTAGAAAAAGATGGAGAGACGATAGGTTCTGTATTAGATGTTATTAGAGGTATAGCAGAGCAAACTAACTTACTTGCTTTAAATGCGGCTATAGAGGCTGCCAGAGCGGGTGAACAAGGTCGCGGTTTTGCTGTTGTAGCTGATGAGGTGAGATCTTTGGCACAAAGAACACAAGAGTCAACTCAAGAGATTGAAAGTATTATAACGACCTTACAGCAAAGAACTCAGCAAGTTGTGTCATTAATGCTGCAATGCCGCCAACAAGGTGATGCAAGTTCTGCTCAAGCTTCTAAAGCTGGTGAGTTATTACAATCTATTACTGAAAATGTACAAAATATCATGGATATGAGTACTCAAATAGCGACAGCTATTGATGAACAGAACTTAGTTGCTTCTGAAGTAAATAAAAATGTAGTTAAAATTAGAGATATAGCGGAGCAAGCAACTGAGCATGCTAGTAAAAATGCTCACACAAGCGAGGAAGTATCGGAACAAGCAAGAGTATTACATGGCGCTATCGCTAAGTTTAAAGTATAAATTAGCGAGACTCATTTTTATTAGGCATTGATGAACTACTGGATTTTAATTGGAATGATTTGATCTCGGCTGGCATTTTGCTTTGTTAGTCGGTTTAGATATTTTTGCCAAAGTGTGTCATAGTTTTGTTGTAAGAGTTCAAAATATTGCCAACTGTATATGCCAGAATCATGACCGTCATCAAATATAAGTTTAACTGCATAATGGCCAACAGCTTCAATTTGATTGATTTTCACTTGTTTTTTATTGGCTACTAATTTCATTTCCTCGGCACCATGACCTTGTACTTCGGCTGAGGGTGAGTGAGTACGTAAAAATTCAGCACTAAAATGAGATAAAGTGCTCTCGTTAGATGTATTTTCAAAATATACATCAAGTATCTTTGTTTTTTGATGGTAATGAAGTTTAGTGACTAATATAGACATATAAATCTGCTCCGTAACTTTACGAGGGTTCATTCTCAACAAATATCTTTTAACAACGCAGTTGGCCGCTTATCGTCTTGCCCTACGAGAGTTTGGGTAGAAAACGATTGCGGCGTTATGATTCATAATCAGGGAGTAACTATGAATTACAAATTAGACCTATTATATTTTAAATACTAGCACGTAGTCGTTCAAATAGATCTACGCAGCAGAGGTATTATAAAATAAAGCGGCTTAAGTCTTCGTTCTCAACTAGGCTACCTAAGAATTTTTCAACATACTTAGCATCAACAGTTAGTTGCTCACCTGATTTTTCAGAAGCGTCAAATGAAACTTCTTCCATTAATCTTTCCATGACAGTGTGAAGGCGACGTGCACCAATATTTTCTGTTTTTTCATTTACACGCCATGCTGACTCTGCAATTGCATTAATTGAATCAGGTGTAAATTCAACATTTACACCCTCAGTGCCCAACAATGCAACGTATTGTTCTGTAAGAGATGCATGAGGTTCAGTTAGAATACGTTCAAAATCTTTAGCGCTTAAAGCTTCTAACTCTACACGGATTGGTAAACGACCTTGTAGCTCAGGAATTAAATCTGAAGGCTTAGACATTTGGAAAGCACCAGAAGTAATAAACAACATATGATCAGTTTTAACCATACCGTGTTTAGTGCTTACAGTGGTACCTTCAACTAAGGGTAATAAATCACGTTGAACACCTTCTCGACTTACATCTGGGCCTGAAGATTCACCGCGTTTACAGATCTTGTCCATTTCATCAATGAAAACAATACCATTTTGTTCAACAGCTTGAATTGCTTTTTCTTTAAGATCTTCAGGGTTTACTAATTTAGCGGCTTCTTCTTCAATTAAAAGTTTAAATGCTTCTTTGATTTTTAATTTACGAGAGGCTTTTTTCTCATTCGACATGTTTTGGAACATGCTTTGTAATTGATTTGTCATGTCTTCCATTCCTGGAGGAGCCATGATTTCAACACCTACTGGAGACTGAGCAATATCGATATCAATTTCTTTATCATCTAGTTGACCTTCGCGTAATTTTTTACGGAAAACTTGTCTTGTAGATGAATTGTCAGCTGGTTCAGTTTCACCAAATGTATTTTTAGCAGGCGGTAATAATGCATCTAAAATGCGTTCTTCAGCAGCTTCTTCAGCGCGATGTTTTACTTTTTTAGTTTCTAGTTCACGTGTTAATTTAATAGAAATATCGGTAAGATCACGAATAATTGTTTCAACTTCTTTACCAACATAACCCACCTCAGTGAATTTAGTTGCTTCTACCTTAATGAAAGGTGCATTTGCTAATTTAGCTAAACGTCGTGCAATTTCAGTTTTACCTACACCTGTAGGGCCTATCATTAATATATTTTTAGGTGTTACTTCTGCTCTGAAATCTTCATCAAGTTGCATTCTACGCCAGCGGTTTCTTAATGCGATAGCAACTGCTTTCTTTGCGTTATTTTGACCAATAATGTGTTGATCTAATTCGTGAACAATTTCTCTTGGAGTCATAGCTGACATAATAATTCCTATTATAATTCTTCGATAGTATGGTTTTGATTCGTAAATACACAGATGTTGCCAGCGATAGTTAAGCTTTTTTCTGCTATTTCTCTCGCCGATAGTTCTGTATTTTCTAATAGCGCAGTTGCTGCCGATTGTGCAAATGCACCACCACTACCAATTGCTATTAAATCATTTTCAGGCTGAATTACATCACCATTACCTGTAATAATAAGAGAAGCCGTTTCATCAGCAACTGCTAATAATGCTTCTAGTTTGCGTAGCATCTTATCTGAACGCCAATCTTTTGCCATTTCGACAGCTGCGCGTGTTAAATGACCTTGATGCATTTCAAGTTTACTTTCAAATTTTTCAAATAATGTAAATGCGTCGGCGGTTCCGCCAGCAAAACCCGCTATTACTTTATCATTATATAGACGACGTACTTTTCGTGCATTGCTTTTCATCACTGTATTACCAAGTGATACTTGGCCATCACCAGCGATCACAACTTTATCGCCGCGACGTACTGAAACAATTGTAGTCATGTTAATCTCTTTTTTATTACATAAATATAAAGCAGCGGTTGCTGCTTTATATTTATGTGTTTTAGTCTCTAATGACTAGTAGATGGGGGAGGTGGTTGAAAATTTCAAGTAAAAGTGTTTGCAAACGGCTTTAAAATTAAGAAATGTAATTTTAGCCTATATGTGAAGTTACTTATTCCAAAACCAAATATTACAGCCTATGATCCTTTGACGTTTTAGTATGTTTTTATCACTTTCCGCTTTTCGTTTGGTTTCATAAGGACCTAAACGTACCTTATACCAAGAACCTTGATGTTTGATAAATGAGATTATGCCTGTAAAGGCTATTTTAGCTTTTAATGTTTCAGCTTGTGCTCTGGTTTTGTAAGAACCACATTGCATAACATAAGGTCCTTTTTGCTCCATTTCGGTCACTTCAACTTTAACTAAATCTGAGCCTTTGATAGCGTCTATAAAATCTGAATCGATAGGTTTTTGAAGTAGTTCTTTTTTAGCTTTTACAACTTTTTTTACTTCAGTTTGTTTTTTTTCTTCACTGTGAGTTGTTAAATAGAATAAAAAATAAATGAATGCGAACAGTAGTATTGAAGCAAGTAAAATCAAACCAATAGGTTTCTTTTTTACAGCCTTCTTTTTTGATTTATTTGGGCGTTTTTTATTTATAAAATCGTGTTGTGCCATTTTTTATTTAACTATGCCTTATATCTAAAAGTCTTAATGATTATGCCATATCAATTGGATCGACATCTAAGCTCCATCTCACTTTAGCTGCTAACTTACTTTTAGATAAGTAATCAACAAGTTGAGAGAGGTATTGATGTAGATTATTTCTGTTATCAGATTGTATATGGATCTGATATCTGAATTTTCCTGCTATTTTCTCTAATGGAGCAGGGATTGGTCCTAGCAATTGTATACCATGGAGTGATTGCTCTGGTATAAGTAAATTCAAAAAATCGAGAATTAATTGTATATCGTGTGCTTCAGCGCGAAATAATGCCATTGCGGTATAAGGGGGGAATTCAGTCATTTCGCGTTCTGTCAGTGCATATCGAGCAAAGTCTTGATAGCCATTATTGATTAAATCTTGTAATAACGGATGTTCAGGAAAGTGAGTTTGCAATAAAACTTGTCCGGATTCACCGCTGCGTCCAGCACGACCAGACACCTGAATAATTAGCTGTGCTAAATGTTCTGTCGCCCTAAAGTCGCACGAATAAAGCCCGGAATCTACATCTAAAATGATAACCAATGATACATCTGGAAAATGATGACCTTTAGCTAGCATTTGTGTGCCGACTAAAATGCGCGGGCCAGAGGTATTTATCTCAGTTAATGCTTGCTCTAAACTGCCTTTTTTTCGGGTTGTTTCTCTATCTATCCTATTGATCGGGATCTCGGGGAATTGTTCATGCAAGTATTCTTCGATTTGTTCAGTGCCTTTACCTGCTGGCATAATTTGAGTGCTACCGCAATCTGGACATTGACATGGAGGAGGCTTTTGATCGCCACAATGATGGCATATAAGGCTTTGTATACTTTTATGATAAGTCGCATTGGTACTACAGCGTTCACAGTCACTTAACCAACCACACTCATGACAAATTAAAGTGGGAGAAAAACCACGTCGATTTAAAAAAACCATTACCTGTTTTTGTTTTTTTAAATGGAGTTTAATCGTCTCGAGACTGGCTTTTGCTATTCCGGCTTCTTCAGGCTGTCCTTTCATATCAAGTAAATGATATTGGTTATCGGTTGCTGTTTGCGCGCGATTAGATAAAGTTAATAACTGATATTTATTTATCAGTGCTTTATGCAAAGTTTCAAGCGCTGGCGTTGCACTGCCTAAAATTAAAGGTACTTGCAATTGATGAGCACGAAATACCGCTAAATCACGGGCATGATATCTCAAAGTATCTTGTTGTTTAAATGAGTTATCGTGTTCTTCATCAACGATTATCATACCTAATTTGGCAAATGGTGTGAAAATAGCAGATCGGGTGCCTATGACGATGGCACAGCTGCCTTTTTCACAAAATCGCCATGTTTGTAGTCGTTCGTTATCGGTTAATGCAGAATGCCATAACATAATAGGCGTATCTGGAAAACGTCTGCGAAAACGGTTCACTGTTTGCGGCGTAAGCCCAATTTCAGGTACTAGCACTAAGGCTTGTTTTCCTTGTTTTAAAATTTGTTCTAGCACTTGTAAATAAACTTCTGTTTTACCACTACCAGTTATGCCTTCAAGTAGAAAAGTTTTATATTTTTGATTTTGGTTGATTGCAGCATAAGCAAGAGCTTGCTCACTATTAAGTGTTAAGCGATTTTCAACAGTTAATTCTCGTGACTGCCATTGTTCATCAAATTCAATGAATTCACGTATTACTTCATTATTGAGGAGCGATTTAATAGTTTGACTTGCAAAACCTAATGCCTTTAACTCGGTTATAGGTGTTTTCCCAGAACCTTGTAAATGCTCGATTAAAGCTTGTTGTTTTTTTCCTTTAAGTCGCTTTTGTGTATTATCTTGCTGTGTAAGCTCTAAGTAACTGATGCTGGTCTTATCTGGGCTTTTTCCTTGTCTTAATAATTTAGGCAAAGCGATTTGCAGAGTTTCACCTAAAGGGTAACAATAGTATTTAGATGCAAACTTTAATAAAGAAAGTAATTGAGGTTGTAGAATAGGGGTTTGATCTAATACTTCTACTATTTTTTTTAATTTTTTTATATCAAAATTAGATTCGTTTTTAACTTCCATTATGATGCCGATCTTTTGTTGTCGTGCAAAATTAACAACAACACGCATACCTGATTCTACCTCAAATGGTAAATGTTCAGGTAGAAGGTAATCAAAAGTTTTATGTAAAGGTACTTTGATTGATACAGCAGCAATTTTCATTAATAAAAATCTTAAATATTATTATAGCTCTAATTTACTAAAATCATCAGACTCTTGATAGTGAAAAATGAGTTCAACTGCAAAATATAGTGTTTAGATATAATTAATAATGCTTGAAAATTTTGGATGATTTGTCTAAAATACGCGCCCTAACTTATCAATCAATGATTGATGTATAACTTAACAACGTATGGTACCAGACTTCGGGTTTGGAGAGCGATGCGGCCTTAACTGAGGTTTTCCAAAATGAAAAAAGATATCCATCCTAAGTACGAAACAATCAATGCAACTTGTTCATGTGGTAACAAATTTGAAATGAACTCAACTTTGTGTAAAGACATCCATTTAGATATCTGTGGTAAATGTCATCCTTTCTACACTGGTAACCAACGAGTTATCGATACAGGTGGTCGTGTTGATCGCTTTAACAAGCGTTTCGGTAGCCTTAGTAGCAAGTAATTGCAGCATAAAACAGAAAAAAGCACCTCAGGGTGCTTTTTTTGTTTGCCCAGCAAAGCTGGCAAACCCGATAGGCTGAAAGAAGTCTGATCACCCTGACTAAGGGGAAGATAATCCGAATGGCAAGGGCGTTATTGGCTAACGATAGGGTCTTAAGGAAGCCATAGGAAGTTAGAAGTACACAACTAACCGTAGCCTGTTTTGGCGGTGTTGGTGGGTAAGCATCCAAAATAGCGCAAAGCCCGATACTTAGTCAGACCAATACTGTGCTTGAGGGTGGTATTTCTAACAGGGAGTCAGTGTAGTAACTGGGGAAGCCTGGCATCTAAACTTAATTTTAGTAAGTGACTTAAATTCAAGAGGAAACTCAAGGTTTAATGTCGGTGTGAGGTGGCAGATGAACCCCTAGTAATGAGTAAGGCTAGGCCGATGAAAGCGAGTAATGGTGTGGAGGGGAAAACCAAGCAGACTATCAACATCATGTTTGATGGAGTCAATTTAAGTCAAAAGCTTTAATTGATTGCGAAGGGGGAAGTGATTAATAAATCACAGAAAATTGGTAACATTTATCTTGGGTTCACGAATCATCAAATAAGGTGAAGTCTCCATCAATGGCTAAAGGTAACACTAAGGCTGTAAATGGAACTGGACACGGGGAGTAATTGTTCCTCTTTATTAGAGGCATAAAAGGCGG
>NZ_NQMR01000134.1 GCF_002276045.1 Pseudoalteromonas sp. NBT06-2
ATTCCTCTTTATTACCTGCCTTGTAAACTTTATTATTAGGCACAAGTCGAGTTGAACAGTTAAGTCCATTTTTCCAATATGATTTTCCTAGTTCATTTTCGTGGCAGTTACCTCATAATTATCTGGGTTGAGTAACAAATCCATTAAATGCGACCAATCTTGTACAATCAACATTCTGATAGTCCCCCTTAAGTTTTCCCATAAATGCGATTTAGAGCCAAATGACACACGGCAAGCTTGATATACGCCATCCAAAATAGCTAAGTCTGGTCAGTTTGGCCGT
>NZ_NQMR01000135.1 GCF_002276045.1 Pseudoalteromonas sp. NBT06-2
CGAGCATGATTTGCTCAGAAGTCCCTGTAAGGTTGGTTTATAAATACTTTATGCAGCGTTATTGATTTTAAAAAGGGAATAACCATGTTCTTCAATCAATGCCTTGCCTAAAGCATTTCTAATTCCAACTGAATCCTGCATCTTGAAGTGGTTTGAGTATATCATAAATGACTAAATCACCTATTTGAGTTTTATTTTAATGCTTTAGCGCCATTTCACGCTATCCTGTTGAGTGGTTTTTTACCTGTAAATCTAGGGTAATATTATTCTTAACCTCATAGATTTGAGAAAGGCGAACGGCAGGCATAGCAGCATGTGAACACGCTTTACCAAAATGCTCAAATAGTTCATCAGAGATAAGTAATTGTGTGACTGAGTCATCAACGGCTAGTAGTCGATGGTCTTGCCATTTATCAATAGTTGCCGCTTCATAGAGCTCTTGCACTAAATCATCATTTAACTCAATAAATATCTAATGAGATAGTTTCACTCTGGCTTTACAAAAAGCAGCGGTACTAACCGACTTTGTTGATAAGTAGCTATCATCAATAATATTGAAAAACCGAACGAGTTCAGCCTGAATTGAACCATTGAGAGCATTCAACATAAAACTAATTAAACTAATTAAACTAGGAAAAGTAAGCGTGCGATTTCGAGTGAAATCAGTAGATTTTTTACGATGATTTTCTAAAAATTCAGTTGAATGAATTTTAGTGGTTAAATTTCGTAGCACCTGAGTTAAATACTGAACAGCACATTGGTTATTTCTCTGTATTTTTAATTCACAGCTAGGTTGCAAACTATGTAAGTGGTTGTAAATTAATTTTATATTAATTATTCTATAGAGTCTAAAGCGCCGTTAGCAAAATAATTTCCGATTATCTAAATGCTCGCTTTCATCTTGCACAGTTATATTGTCTCTAAAATATTTAAGTGGTAAACTTTAAAATTATTAAGAATTACTTGGAATTTTGATTTTAACTTTTGAAGTTAACAAATTACATACCCAGAATTAATGATATCAATCTGTTAGTTTGAAATAAAGCTATGCCACACTAGGAAAGTATGAGTAATACAAAAGTAGTTGCTGTAAGTGGAGTATCTGGTGCAGGTAAAACAACCATAGTTAAACAATTAGCCACTAAATTTGATTGTCCATTTTTACTATTTGACGAACACACAGATAAAAATACTTACCCTAAAAATATGAAGCTATGGCTAAAAAATGGGGCAAATGTTTCTCTAATTAAAACTCCAGAGTTTGTCTGTTCTTTGGAGGATCTAATTTCAAAAAGTAGCAGTCGTTTTATTTTTATTGAAGAACCATTTGGTAGAGAACGTGATTCTATCTCGTTATTAATCGATTACGTTGTTTTATTAGACCAACCTATGGAGTTATGCCTAGCGCGTATTATCAAAAGATATACTGCACATCCTCATTCAATAGGCTCCATTTCTAATTACCTAAATAAATACGAAGATCACTTTAGAGAAATTTATATATCAGCAGCAAACCAAGTTAGAGATGACTCTGATTTAATTTTTAAGGAAGTAGTCTCAATTAAAGACACAACCAATTACATTACTAACTGGTTGAAAAGAAATATAAACTAAATCTGGATACTGGAAGTTTCTTACAACACTCATCATGTGGAGCTGCAGTGTGATAAATATACCCGTGCTACTTCGAAATGCAGGTTTCAGAGATTGGGTAGGATATAAGTACAAGGCATGATTTTAATTCATGGCTATTCCCTGATGATCAATCATAACGCCGTAATGGTTTCCTTCCTAAACTCCGCTAGGACAAGACGATAAGCGGCCAACTGCTTTGTTATAAGATCTTTTTTGATAATCACTTAACGACACATCTTATGCCTAGAGCACCGAACAGTTTAAAATATGAACACCAGAATGGTCCAAAAATCACATAGGCAAGGCGTATTAGTGAATGGAATAGTGAGCTATTTCGAGCTGATACAACGTAGCATGTGTGATTTTTGGCCATTCCCTGCGGGCGAGGCTAAATTTCCGTATACTGCGTTAAATTTTCTTGATGGAGAATAAAACCTACAAAAATTTTCCTAGTCTACGAAAATTTTGGCTCTCGCTGGTGACTATATTTTAAACTGTTCGGTGCTCTAGTATTTGGCATGCTTCTTGATTTTCTGAAATCACGCATTTCCATGTAGCATGGTATATATATTCACTAAAGTATATACATGAATCTACAAAATGCGCTTCTGAGTCAAGAGTTGTATTAGTTTGCTAATCGCCTTTGTTAAATGAAAGCGATAAGGCATGTAGGCGAAGTATTAGTGCTCTCCTAGTACTTCAAATTCATCGTAGATGAGGAAAGCTGTGCCATCGGGCTGAACTTGCCAATGCTCTTTGTGAACGACACCAAACGCTTTATTCATTTGCCAGTTGGAAGTGAGCAAATAGCCATCCTCCCCTTCGGGTTGCCAGATAACATCATTGTACTCAACTTGCTTGAACCCTTGATCAATGATGTTTTGCCATAAAGCTTGGATTTGCTCAGTGCCTGTAAAAGTACCAAATGGTTTTGCTACCATAGTACATTCTGGATGATACAATGCAGCACACCCCGCGGCATCTTGCTTATTAAACGCGGTTTGCCATTTTAAAATTCCCGCTTTACATGCTTCAAATACAGATTGTTGAGCCATATTTTATTATCTCCGTTGTTTATTTGCAGGCAAGTATAGTGCTGTGATTTAATAAGAAAAACAAAGTTAATAAAAAACACTGTTAAATTTAATTAAACAATATCATTGGAAAATAATGAATAAGTTACGTCACATGAACCTGTTTATGCACATTGTTGAGGCGGGTTCAATTACAAAAGCTGCTGATAAGTTAGATTTGTCAAAGTCGGTGTTAAGCCAGCACTTAAAGCAATTGGAAAGCGAATTGGCCACCACACTGTTAAAACGTACGACACGTAGGCAGTCATTAACACCTGCAGGCGAGCGATTTTTTATTCATTGTTTGAAGATGAATCAATTGGCTGAATTAGCATGGGATGAAATAATGGCTCAGCAGGTTGAGCCTAGTGGAACACTGACGATTACCGCACCACATGCACTTATGGACTCGTTAGTAGTACCTGCATTGGCAAAAACGTTTTTGGCATACCCAAAGGTACATTTGTCACTCATATGCCAAGATGAACAGCTAGATTTAATGCAACATAATATAGATTTGGCTGTTAGAGTAGGACAGAGTCAAGATAGCCGCTATAAACAGCGCTCAATTGGAAGCTTAACAGACGTATTATGTCAATCACGAAATCAAGAAATTGATATCAAGCATACAGCGTACATTGCTAATCATTGGCAAACCAACCAGATAACTCATACTTTATATGATGAACATTCGCAACAATATACACTGAACTTTACCCCAACTCATGTTAGTGACACGATAGCTCAAACAGTCTCGTTAATTACTGCTGGATTTGGCATTGGCATTGTCCCAAACATTTTATTATCACAATACCCAGATTTAATTCCAGTTTTTGAGGACAAGCACTTACCCTCGACCAAGGTTTTCACCGTACATCCTTACTCAGGTGCTGTGCCTATTGCAATTAAGCTTGCACAGCAAGCCATTCAATCAGAGTTTGAAACGCTAATTTGTCGTATTTGAGAGCGGTTATGCATTGTGATCGGCTTTAATTAAACAGGGCAATTTAATAATGAAATATAATCCAATTGTTGAGGTGTTAAATTACAAAAAGAACAAAGCGTATCTCAAACCAGTAAGCGATCGGAGTCACACGGTTCAGTGGTATCAGGCTTTAACAGTGGACTGCTGCTCGTTTTAAGGTTTTAAGGTTTTAAGGTTTTAAGGTTTTAAGGTTTTAAGGTTTTAAAGTTTTAAAGTTTTAAAGTTTTAAAGTTTTAAAGTTTTAAAGTTTTAAAGTTTTAAAGTTTTAAAGTTTTAAAGTTTTAAAGTTTTAAAGTTTTAAAGTTTTAAAGTTTTAAAGTTTTAAAGTTTTAAAGTTTTAAAGTTTTAAAGTTTTAAAGTTTTAAAGTTTTAAAGTTTTAAAGTTTTAAAGTTTTAAAGTTTTAAAGTTTTAAAGTTTTAAAGTTTTAAAGTTTTAAAGTTTTAAAGTTTTAAAGTTTTAAAGTTTTAAAGTTTTAAAGTTTTAAAGTTTTAAAGTTTTAAAGTTTTAAAGTTTTAAAGTTTTAAAGTTTTAAAGTTTTAAAGTTTTAAAGTTTTAAAGTTTTAAAGTTTTAAAGTTTTAAAGTTTTAAAGTTTTAAAGTTTTAAAGTTTTAAAGTTTTAAAGTTTTAAAGTTTTAAAGTTTTAAAGTTTTAAAGTTTTAAAGTTTTAAAGTTTTAAAGTTTTAAAGTTTTAAAGTTTTAAAGTTTTAAAGTTTTAAAGTTTTAAAGTTTTAAAGTTTTAAAGTTTTAAAGTTTTAAAGTTTTAAAGTTTTAAAGTTTTAAAGTTTTAAAGTTTTAAAGTTTTAAAGTTTTAAAGTTTTAAAGTTTTAAAGTTTTAAAGTTTTAAAATAATAAAAAACTAACCCCCTACCTGTCGAGCATAACGACTTGGCGTGACACCATTTGCTTTTTTAAAGTGACGATGAAAATGACTTTGATCGTAAAAGCCCACATCAGCTGCAACGTTAACAACCTTTTCGCCTTGCTTTAATAGTAATTTGCTTTTGCGCAGCCTTTGTTGAATTTGATAAGCATGGGGAGGTAAACCATACATTTTTTGAAACTGCCTTACTAAATAAAAAGGCGTGAAGTCACTCACTTTAGCTAACGTTTCTAAAGTAATATTTTGCTCTAAATGATCGTTAATATATTGCTTTACCCATTCTAGTTTATGATTAGCCGTATACTTTTGTTTTATCTCAGTTTTGCTTTTACCATGTTTTAGCATTAAGCGGGTCAGCACACCATAAAGCATGGTTTCACGTAAAAGCCTATTATCAGAATTGGCAAGGGTATTAAACAGCTGGCGCAATTCATTAGCCATTTGTGCATCCTGCACGACAGCATTGGGAAAATAAGGTGCAAAATCCTCAGCAAAACCAATATCAGCTGCCAATTTAGTAAAATGAGATTCAAAAGGCGCAATACCACGATACGACCAACCATTATCTGTACCTGATTGACCTGTATGCACTTCATCTGCATTGACGAAAATAATACTATGTTCGGGCGCAACAAAGTGATTGCCCGAACTTAAAAAGCGCTGTGCGCCCTTTTCTATTACATTAATGGTATAAGTTTCATGACTATGCTTAGAGAAATTATGAAGATAGAAATCAGCTTCCACCATTTCAAGCCCACCTAATTCCTGGTGGAGTTGAAATTTAGCCTGCTCTTTTAGTTTCATCATTTTATTAGTCAAAGCATCAAAGGATTAATACTCTACTATATTACTGTTTAATAAATTTGTACAAAATTGCACTTTTATATTTTTATTATCTATTAAACTTTTTAAGTGCTGCGGTTAATTTATTCCAATCAAACTCTTGCTCTATGTTATCAGCTAAGTGATTAATACTATGCTCGCGTAAAGCCTGATAATCAACATGTTTAAATCCAGAGCCTATAACTGAATCTGTTGCCCAATTTAAAATAGCCGTCAATGCTTCAGGGGTATCCATTAAACCATGCCAATAACTGGCGAATATTTGGTTATCTTCAGATATAACACCTGAGCCGAAACAAGCGTTTAATTCATCATTATCAAACACCACTTGTTGAATATCAGCTAAGTTATTTAATGGTTCATCTACAATAAAAGTATTACCAGTATGAATTTCATAACCTTGAATAGCAACTTTATTCTGGCCTGGCAATTGTAACATTCCTTTTTTTAAACTCAGTGCTTTATTTGCTTGTAAAGTTGTTATTAAAGGTAATAAACCTAGCCCTTGAGTCGTTTTACATTGTGGGCTTTCGATGCCATTTGGGTCTTTGATTTCTATGCCTAACATTTGTAATCCGCCACAAATTGCCAATACTTTTCCGTCATATCTTAAATGACGTTTTATGTACTCTTCCCAGCCTTGCTCTTTAAACCAAGTTAAATCTGCTTGAGTATTTTTAGAACCAGGTAAAATGAGTAAATCGGCTTTAGGTTTATTAGATTGTAATTCACTGTTTGTTGCTTGTGCTCTCATTAATTGGGGGCCAACTAATTGCACATTAACATCAGGATGTGCTCGTAAAGAATCAAAGTCATTATGATTACTGGTTCTTGGATAAACAGGAATAACAACATTAAGTTTAGGTTTATCTATGACTTGTTCAAGCGCAACGGAGTCTTCACTATCTAAATGTAAACCTTGCAAATAAGGTAAAACGCCAAGTACGGGTTTGCCTGTTTGTTCTTCAAGCCAATCTAAGCCTGATGTTAATAAAGCAGCATCGCCTCTAAAGCGATTAATCACAAAGCCGATTACACGATTCTGTTCAGATTCACTTAAACAGGCTAAAGTCCCAGTTAAATGTGCAAATACTCCGCCTTTGTCTATATCAGCAATTAAAATGACAGGGCAATCAACTTCTTCAGCAAAGCCCATATTAGCAATATCACGATCGCGAAGGTTTATTTCAGCAGGGCTACCTGCTCCTTCTACTAATATACTTTCAAATTTTTCAGCTAAGCGTTTATGCGCTTTAAGTACCGCTTTCATCGCTGTCGGTTTGTAATCATGGTAGTTTTGTGCATCAAGTTGCGCTGCGATTTGACCATTTATAATGACTTGGCAACCAATATCAGAACTCGGTTTTAACAATACCGGATTAAAATCACACACAGGCTCTAAATTACATGCTTGTGCTTGCAATGCTTGTGCGCGACCTATCTCACCACCATCAATTGTCACTGCGCTATTTAGTGCCATGTTCTGTGGTTTAAACGGCGCTACCTTAATGCCTTTTCGCTTAAATACTCTTCCTAAACCACATACTAAAGTCGTTTTTCCGGCATCAGAAGTTGTACCCTGAACCATCAGTGTTTTTGTTTATATGAGTGCTTTGATATTCATATTTAACGCTTACACTTAGGTCTAGGGTTAAACTCACTCACCCTAACTGGTAATTTAATTACTGTGCCACATCCAGGCGGAGCTTGTTTACCTGTTTCTTCATTTACAAATGCCCATTTTATTGAGTTAGGACGTGTTTCTGCGATTGATTCAGGGTTAAGCTGTTTTAAATAACGAATATAAAGCTCTAATGCGCCACTACTACCCGTTAAATAAGTCGATTTATTATCATCACGGCCTACCCAAATTACTGTTGCTGTATTTTGATCAAACCCTGCAAACCAACTATCTCTTAAATTGTTAGTGGTACCCGTTTTACCAGCCAGCTGTATTGTAGGGAAGTGTGACTTCAGACGTTTTGCAGTGCCTTCTCGGGTGACTTTTTTCATGGCATAACGGGTTAAATAACTCGATTCTTGATCAAATACTTTTTTAGGTTTAGCTTTATGTTGATGCAATATATTGCCTACCGAATCAGTTATTGCAGCAATTGAGGTTAGCTTTTGGTAATAACCCGACAAACCTAAAGTTGTGTACATTTGCGCCACTTCAAAGCTCGACATTTCAACTGCACCCAATAATAAGGATGGATATGTTTGAATATCTTGTTTTGCACCTAATTTATTTAAAGTATGGGCAACATTTTCAACACCGACCTCTAAACCTAAGTGCACAGCCGGTAGATTTATACTATTACTAAATGCCTTATAAAGTGGCATAGGGCCGCGAAATTTTCTGTCGTAATTAACAGGTTGCCAATTGCGCCCTGTTTCATCATTGAGTGTAATTGCTTCGTCTTGTAATAAAGTACCTAAGCTATAGTCAGGCTCTTCTAACGCAGTTAAATAAACCGCAGGTTTCACTAGAGATCCAATATTACGTTTTGCATCTAATACGCGATTAAATCCTGAATACCCCGTTTTACGCCCTGCAACTAAAGCAGATACACCAGCATGTTGCAAATTCACAGAGATCATAGCTGCTTGTAGTTTGTCTGTTTTTTTACGTTTTTCTAAATAAAACAAACTATTTACTACAGCATGTTCCATTGCTGTTTGTTTTTGCAAATCAAAGTAAGTAAATACGCGCACACCTGCATCTATGGTATCTACATCTGGTAATAAAGTTTTTAAATGACGACTCACTAAATCTAAATAACCCGGATGCGCCACTTTAGCGCTGCGTTTTAAAGATTGAATATTGAGCGGACGGTTTAAAGCTTGTTTATATTCTCTAGGGCTAATAAGCTGATTTTCAGCCATTAGGCGTAGCACTAAGTCACGACGTTTCATGGCACGTTCTGGATAACGTCTTGGATTATAAAAAGAAGGTCCTTTAACCATGCCGATTAATAAAGCCACTTGGTCAAACTCTAGTTCATCGATTGGTTTAGCAAAGTAAAAATCACTGGCTAACCCCATGCCATGTACGCCTTGATTATAGGCTTGCCCTAAATACACCTCATTTAAATAAGCTTCTAAGATCTGATCTTTACTGTAACGATAATCTAAAATAAGTGCGATAAAAGCTTCATTTACTTTTCGTATTAAAGTGCGCTCTCGCGTTAAATAAAAGTTTTTAGCTAACTGCTGCGTTAAGGTACTGCCACCTTGAACTGTTCGCCCCGCTTTAATATTGCTATATAAAGCACGTAAAATTGAAAAAGGCGATACACCATGATGAGTATAAAAATCTTTATCTTCCACTACCTGTAAAGTGTCTTTTAACATTTCAGGCATGCGCTCAAGTGGTACAAATTCACGATCTTGTCCGGTTGCATTACTCAATCTTGCAATTTGTACAGGTTCAAGTTTTGCACTACCAAGTTGTCTTCCCCTGCTATCTTTAATAGCCACTAATCGTTTTGAACCAAATACCAGTTCAATAACCATATCTGATTCAGGCCCTGTATGAAATTCAAAAGCACGACGGTAAATACGAATTCTATGTCCGTTTTTATTTTTATTAATAACATATTGGCCAGTATTTGTTATCTGGTTTACTTCGGAATAATTAAGCCGGTTCAACTCCCATAAAACTTCATCACTCGATAAATATTGCCCTGGATAAAATGTCATTGCTCTAGCATATATTTGCGCGGGTAACTGCCACTTATTACCTTCAAACTGGCGGGTTATCTTTGAATCTAAATATATGAAATATAAAATAGCACACAAAGAAATAGCCAAAGCAGACTTCCAAGTAACAGAAAAAAACCAACTTAAGATACGAGACTTTAACGGAGCTTTATTATTCTTTTTGTTATTTGTTTTTTTTGCAGGCTTTTTTTTAGCTGTTTTATTTGCAACAGACTTTTTGGCAGACGTTTTTTTTACAGCTGTTTTTTTTATTGTTTTTTCTTTTGTAGGTGCTTTTTTATCTGATTTTTTTTTAGTTGCCATCTATTTAAAATTTCGTTTTATATTTGCGAGATAAAATAATTTAAAACAAAAAATTGTATCTATTTGCATTATTATTTTAATTTAGCGCCTAGGATACAGATGTTTTTGCAGATAGAATAGATTTGCTTTGCTGCTCAAGAAAATAATTAAGGAATATGCATGAAATACGTACGTTTAGGTAGTAGCCCACTAGAGGTTTCCCGCATTTGTTTAGGCAGTATGACTTGGGGATTACAAAATAATCAACAAGATGCCAATACTCAATTAGATTATGCCCAAGAGCAAGGTATTAATTTTATTGATACTGCGGAAATGTATGCAGTCCCGCCATCTGAAGATACTTATGGTAAAACAGAGGCGATTATCGGTAACTGGCTTAAGGCTAATCCATCGCGCCGCAAAAAAATTGTATTAGCATCTAAAATTGCAGGCCCTGGTTTTTCATATATTCGTGAAGGTAGTCAAATTAGTGGTAAAACCGTTGTGCAAGCGGTAGAAGACTCTTTAAAACGATTACAAACTGACTATATCGATTTGTATCAGCTACATTGGCCCAACCGTACATCACCACATTTTGGTAATCAATGGCCTAATAATATCACTTACACTGATGTTAATGCCACTGAGCAAACTGAGCAAATGTTAGATATTTTACAAGGGTTAGATAAATGTGTGAAAGCCGGAAAAATAGGTTATTGTGGTTTATCTGACGATACACCTTGGGGTATAAACCAATACTTACGCTTAAGCGAGCAACATAATTTACCTCGTATGGTGTCAATTCAAAATGAATTTAGCTTATTACATGCTAAAGACTGGCCTTATTTAATTGAGAATTGTGTTAACGAAGATATCGCTTATTTACCTTGGTCACCCCTTGCCACAGGTTTATTAACGGGTAAATATCAAAATGGTGCACGACCTCAAGGCAGCCGTTGGACCTTTATGCAGCGCAATGGCTTATTTAGAGATACCGAACATTCAAGTAAAGCGGTAGATGCATATTTAGATATTGCAAAACAACATAATATTTCTCCTGCGAAGCTTGCATTAGGTTGGTGTGATCAAGTAAATGGTGTGACATCTACCATTATTGGCGCAACAAATCTAATTCAACTTGAAGAAAATATAGCTGCATTTGAAGAACCACTTACCGACGCACTACTTTCAGATATCAAACAAGTATTAAAACAATATCCCATGCCTTTCTAATTTACTAAAACTTGTTAAAACCCTAGTATTTATAGGGTTTTAACATTCTGTTACTTCATACTAAAATTAATGCATATTTTTATATTTAACACTGTAAAAATACCTCTCGGAGACGTAAAATGCGCAGGTTTATTGATTACAGGTAACTAAAATTCGCTATGTCAAATATTAATTCGTTAAGTTCACAGCCTGAACCAATTCATATTGGCATTATTGGCGGCGGCATAGCAGGTTCAACCATCGCATTACATTTAGCTGAACTTAATATTAAAGTCACGCTTATTGAAAAAGGCCCATCATTAGTCAATGGCCCCCCAATTTGCCATTTACATGCTGGCGGTAACTTATACCGTGAAATATCAGAACAACAATGTATAACGCTTTTACGCCAATCAATTGACACCTTAAAACTTTATAAACATAGCGCAAATATTCGCCCTACTGTTGTGGCTATACCTAAGTCTGATAAAGGCAATCCTGATAATTTAATACCTCGATTGGAAAAACTAAAATCTGAGTATGCACAATTAATTACTCAAGATGCGTCAAATCAAGTTTTAGGCCCAGCAGAAGATTATTTTGCACTTTATACCAAAAGTAAATTAGCTAAACTTGCTAAAAAAGCCTTACCTAAGGAAGCAAAAACATTAGATGACTGGATGATACCCGTTGCTAAAAATCTCGATTTTGACGCAACCAAATTTCCTTTAGTATTAGTACAAGAATATGGTTTAAGTGCCTTCAGGCTCGCCGCTACGGCTATTTTAGCCACTGAAAAATTAAAAAATTGCCAAGTACTTACAAACACCAAGGTTACCAATATAAAGGCTATAGAAAATAGATGGTTATTAAAAACTGAAAATAATGAGTCTATTAATGTAGATTATTTAATTAATGCCTGTGGTTTTAAAACCGGTGAAATTGATGACATGCTAATTTTAAAACGTAAACGTATGGTGGAGTTTAAAGCTGCTTATATTACCCATTGGCAACAATGTGAAGGTCAATGGCCTGAAGTCATATTTTATGGTGAACGTGGCACGCCTCAAGGCATGGCGCAATTAACACCTTATGCTAATGGTTATTTTCAGCTGCACGGTATGACACAAGATATTACTTTATTTAAAAATGGCTTAGTTTCAACTACCAATAACAGTGCACAACCACAATTAGAGCAACGATTTATAAATAAAATTGACCACGCATGGCAAGCAGATAACGTTTATACCAGAACAAATAAGTCTATATCACATATGAGTCAGTTTTTACCGAGTTTTAGTTCAGCTAAAATGGGCGGCTCCCCTTTATTTGGCGCACAACAAATCCCAGGGGATGATGCTGATTTACGCGCTGCAGATGTCACTTTTAGTGGTAATAACTATGCAAGGGCTGAAATTGTAAAAGCCTCATCTGCGATAGATGGTGCTAACTTAATCGTAAATAAATTAGTTGAAGTCGGTTTGTTAAATTCAAGCATTTTACAACAAGCCCCACCATATGAAATTACAAGCTCATTAAATCAAAGTGAAGTTACAAGCCTTGCAATTAAATTAGCAAAACAGAGAAATTATCCCATTGATTTAGCTAAAGTGGTCGGTCAAAGTTAACTTAAATTTATAGTCTGTGATCATTCAGTAATCCAAAAAACTGGGAATATATCCATTAAACCCACTAGAAATTAAACCACTTTTAATAAATCAGAAAAATGAGTTAAAACGAGTTCAGGCTGATAAACATCTATCGCTTCACCATAGTTATAGCCATAAGTTAAGCCGACACTTTGCATATTTGCGGCTTTTGCAGCCAATATATCGTTCTTAGAATCACCTATCATAATACATTTATCAGCTGTTACAGCTAGTTGCTCACATGCATAATTCAGCTGTAAAGGGTCAGGTTTTCGCTTTGCTAATGTATCACCACCAATTATGAGTTCAAATAAACCATTTAAACCTAAACCAGATAAAATTGGCGCGATAAAACGCTCAGGCTTATTAGTAATAATCGCCAATCTAAAACCTTTGTCTTTTAATGCTGTTAACGTTTTACGTACATTAGGGTAAGTGACGGTTTCAATGCATACATTAGCCTCATAAGCTGCTAAAAAAATGGCTAACGCTTTTTGACTCAGTGCAGCATCAAGTGTTTTTGATATTTCAACTGAGCCAGATAACGCCCTTTGTATTAAAACTTGCGCGCCGTTGCCAACCCAACCATGAATAATATCTTGATCGAATGTCGCCAAACCAAGTTCAGTTAATGTTTGGTTTACAGCTAATGCTAAATCAGGTGCACTATCAACTAAAGTACCGTCTAAATCAAAAAGTAATACATTTTTATTTTCAAATTTCAATTTGGTTTCTCAAATAAAACAAGTGTACTTATATTAACATCAGATGGTTTAATTTATATGACATTGTTAATAGATAAGTACAATTTTAATTACTATTTCCAAATAATTATTTTTGACTTATAGATAATTAGCCCGTGTTTTAATAAAATAAATACTTTATTATTAAAGCTGATAATAAAAATAAAATCACATTTGGATAATTTAAAAAATGAGTCGTAAATCTATATACCTAAACCCTGAAATGATAGTTGCCATGTCAGCACTCTTTATCAGTATTATCACAGCCGGTGTTTCAATTTATTCTGCTTCAACAGATCGCCAATATGCTAAAGCCTCTTAAATATAAAGGTGAAAATGCAGCGCTTTTTCTTGAAGCTGATAAAAAGATGTCTATCGAATATGCTATTGCTCAATTTATGATGAATGCTGGGTAACAGATAGAAGTAACCAGCCCAAACCTGTAGAACAATATATTATTAATGAAAAATAAAAGTTTTTACA
The DNA here is from genome assembly GCF_002276045.1 of Pseudoalteromonas sp. NBT06-2. Classification (GTDB taxonomy): domain Bacteria; phylum Pseudomonadota; class Gammaproteobacteria; order Enterobacterales; family Alteromonadaceae; genus Pseudoalteromonas. The sequence continues at coordinate 13,510 of NZ_NQMR01000135.1, forward strand.
ATAACTCTCATTAGAACATCAAAAATGAAAAAACGATTATCTATCTACAAAACCTTTACTGTCATTTTATTGCCTATTGCTGTTATTTATCAACTTTTATGGTCGCAGATTTTCACCCATATATTAACGGAACATTGGACCCTAGATAAACAAAACTTGTTAACGCAAATTAAGTTTGCTAGCGAGTTCATTATTTATAGCTTAATGCTGTTTGTTTTGATTAAGTTTACACATAAGCCAAATAAGTACATGGCTTATAGTATTTACAGTATTTTATTATTGGTTTTGTTTATTACAGGAAAAGCCTTAGCGATATCACTTCAATTGTTATAGAAATAAGGATATTAATCAAATGGATATTCAAATACGTCACAGTAATCAATCTGATTTTGTCGCAATTAAAAAAATATATGACCAAACAAGCTGTTTTTCAGGTACATTACAGTTACCTTATCGAAGCAAAGATTTACGGCAAATATGTAGATGTTTATTTCATGGCCAAAGTCACAACTTAATTATCAAGTAACTTAGGGGCTGTTGATGTTTCGAGATTACTTTTGCAGCAAATTGTCGGGTATTTATACAAGGCAGAGGCTTTGTCATGTGGTTGTTCCAAATAAAAAGGCGATAACGCAGTAAAAATGCCCAACAAACGCTGTCCGAAGGATTCGGCTAAAAGCATTTTATTCTTTGTTGAGTCGTATTTACTTAGAATGACTAGGCGACACACGACTCGCCGCGACTAAAATGCTTTTATCTCGAAAAAAATTTAACCCTGAAAGATCAACGGCCCCTAGAATGACATTAAATATTACGGAACAATAAAATGATAAAAACGATCAGCTTTATTATTACAACAGTGTTGATTTTAATAAGCAATACCTCTTTTGCAACACCTTTTAATTTAGGTGAACGCGTTGAAATTAATTCAAAATTATTAAATGAAGCGCGTGAGCTTCAAATATTATTACCTGAAAACTACCAAGCTAACCCAAATGCAACTTACCCAGTGATCTACCTATTAGATGGCGATTATAACTTTCATGCTGTTTCTGGCATGTTAGATTTAATGGCAAATAAAGCACAATTAATTCCTGATGTAATATTGGTAGGCATCGCAGATAAAGGCACTGATAAATATCGTCAATATATGACGCCTGAAGCATTAACATCTCCTTTAAAAGCGCAAGATAAGGGCAAAGCAAATGCGTTTTTATCTTTCATAAATAAAGAATTAAAGCCTTATATCAAGCAAAATTACCGTACCGCTGACAATAATATACTTGTGGGTCATTCCATAGCAGGGCTTTTTGTATTAAACGCACTTGTGGAGCAACCGGATTCATTTAATCATTACATTTCCAGTAGCCCTTCTCTTTGGTTAAATAATCAGGCCTTCGCCAAATCTGCAAATGAAAAAATAAGTAAAAATACACATAAGCCTGTTTCGTTATATTTATCTCTAGGTGATGAAACACGTATGAACCAATATGGTTTTATTAATATTTTAGATGAACTACAACCTACTAATATCAATTGGAAATTTACTCACTACCCAGACGAAAATCATAATTCTGTTGGTTTAATATCATTAAGAAACAGCTTAAAATCAATTTTTAAAGGCTGGTTTATCGCTGAAAAAACACTGAAAACAAAGCATGCTCCTAGCACTATCGTTTCACATTATAAAAAATTAGCTTCAGAGCTTAATATCAATCAAGCAATTCCAACACCGAGTATCAAATCCGCAATTCGTTATTTTTATATCAATAAAAAAGTAACTGAACTAGATGGATTTATGGAAAAAGCGATACAGGTACTACCAGCATCTGAGCGCGATTTTTTAATAATGCAAGCAAGCTATGTGAGTCATTTTATTTCACCAGAAGCAGCTTTAGTTTTATTAAAGTCAGCTGAAAATAAATTTGACACATCCGTTGAATACCTAAAAAATATCGCAACAACCTATGAGCAATTAAAAGAAACAAAATCAGCTACCGTTTATTTTGAAAAAGCACTTTCATTAGCCAAAGAACAAAACGCCAACCAATGGCAAATAAGCATTATAGAAGCTAAATTGTTTAAATTAAAAAGTTAAGGTTTATTTAAATCTACTTAGCTTATCAACTAGGTTAAACTCTATTGGTAAGCTATAATCCCGTCCTTTGAAAAATACCAAAGAGACGATAAATGTTTATCAATCCAAATTGGCGAATTTTAACCATAGGCGATGGCGATTTATCTTTTTCTGCATCCTTATTAAATCATCACACTCCTAAAAAATTAACAGCAACTGTACTAGATTCATTAGAGACATTAACAAAAAAATATGATAACAAGGCATATCAAATATTACGTCAACATCATTGTGAAGTACTCACTCTGTTTGATGTAACCAATAAAAAAACATGGTCAAATTTAAAACAAAACTCATATGATTTAGTGGTTTTTCAATTTCCTTTAATACCTGCATTTTCATCTCAAGACGACTTTCATCAACACTGTAGTCAAGCTAATATCTCTGTAAATACTTTAAATAGACATTTACTGCGTACTTTTTTAATTAACACTTTTAGTCATTTTTTAGATCCTAAGGGTGAAAACTTATGCTTTATTACCTCTAAGGATGTAAAGCCTTATAGAGATTGGGATATTGAAAATACGCTATTACTCGGTATTAAAAACGATAAAAATCTCATTTCCTATTTAGGGCAGATGAATTTTGATATTAATCACTTTCCTGGATATAAAATTCGTAATGTTGATAGGGATAAACATGTGAAAAATACTCAAGGTAATACCTATGTTTATAGTAATCAAACCCATGCTGAATTAAGCAAAAAACTCATGATACCTGATTATGCTAAAGCGAGTTTATCCGATACGTATTGCGCTTTTTGTCGCGTTGGCCCATTTTATTCTCATCAAGATAAACTTGAACATCAAAGCTCAAAACGTCATAAAAAAATGACTATTTTTCATAACCAATGGCTTAATTATTTAAATTTAAGTTAAAAATTTTTTTAACAAAAACACTTTTATCTAGAATAATCCTATAAATTAATCCTTAAAGCCTTTATATTCCCTTATATCACCTAATATTCATCTGTTTATTCCCAGATGAATACTTAAGAATGTCATTGTTTTTAAAAGATAAAGGAAATTACCCATGACATTAGGTCAACAAATAAAGCAACTGAGAACAAATAAAGAAATGAGCCAACCTGAGCTTGCTCAACTAATAGGTATAGAACAATCTTACTTATCTAAGCTTGAAAACGATAAAGCTTTTCCATCTGACGATATGTTTAATCAAATTTTAAATGCCTTTGAAATTGAATTTGAAACATTTATTAATCAATTTGAACCTGATTATATAAAGCACAATTTAAGCAAGCTCAGTGCGGTAAAAAGTAACCTAAAGCAATATCAAAGCCAATCAATGAAATATATGTTACGTTGGATTTGGTTTTCATCTTTATTAATTGTATTAGGTGCAACCGCTTTAATATCAGGCCAACAAGAATGGATATACAATCCAGAAACCACTCGAACATATAGCTATGAGTCTCTTGGGATTGTTAAAAATGATGAGCCGCTACGTATATTTACAGCACATAAAAAGCAAATGAGTGACGATATTCTAGCTCGATTAGACTTTGAAAAAATAGAGCAACAAGATTCAAGGGGTGAGTATTTTGTCAAAAATGTAGAAGGTGGTAAGCGATTTTACTATTTAAGTAAAAAGCAACATTTTAACAATCACAAAAGTATTAATAACTGGTTACGTATATTAGGCTTACTCGCTGTTTTAGCCGGTATTGTTGGACTCTCAATTGAGCATAAAGTCAGACAAGTAAAACTACAGTTTTCAAAATAAATTTAAACACTCATAAACATTTATTAATTCAAGTTATAGCTTCTTTGCAAAAAGAAGTTGTAGCTCACATACTGCAGGTCAAAATGAATACAATAATTAAAATTTTGCCAGTGCTAGCATGTTTACTTCTGTCTTTTTTAAACAATGCACTAGAGTTTAAAACCAAAAACTTTACTGTTATTTATGATACTAACGTGTCAATTAACATTATCGAAAAACTGGCAATAGAGATCGGCATAATATTAAAATAGTTCAATCTTATTTAAAACAATCAAAAGTGTATGAAGGTACACCTATTAAAGAACGTTTGCTTGTTTATATACCCAAACCACTTCAAGATGCAGGATTCAGTTGGAATTAGAAATGCTTTAGGCAAGGCATTGATTGAAGAACATGGTTATTCCCTTTTCAAAATCAATAACGCTGCATAAAGTATTTATAAACCAACCTTACAGGGACTTCTGAGCAAATCATGCTCGTTGTTGCCTGCATGGATGTAGGTACTAGAGCAATGCAGGAGCATATTGCCGGTCCATCTTTTTTTAAGGGAGTAACCATTAATGCAAAGATGCGCCTAGATCATGAATTGCTCAGCAGTCCTGAACCTCACATCTTGAAGTGGCTTGGGTATATATCAAAAACAAAAAAAATACCCTATCAAGATTGGAACACCATTCTTATGCCTGAAAATCGGGTTTTAAATGCTTTTGGTAAAAGGAAAAAACATGAAATAAAAGGACTTGCTATCATTCATGAGTTAACTCATGTTTATGCTGTTAGCGCCTTTCGTAAAAAGAAAATAAATGGTTATGAAAATCGTTTTTTGATGATGGATTAGGTAGGCAATTAGCTTATCTGCAAGAAGGCGCATTTACCCAGTTTTTAATTGAGAACTATGGCCTAGATAAATATTGCAGAATATATCGAGGCCAAACAATTAAATCTGTAACAGGTAAAAGCTTTATTACACTAGAGCAAGAATGGTCTGAAATGATTAATGTATTCAAACCATAACTGTGAATATGGAGTTATGCCTCATTAAAATTAGCAATAACTCCATTTTTACTACCTATTTTAAGCTAATAAATTTTAAATGTTTTTTCAATTGTAACTGTCTCAAAACGGAACTCACCACTTATTTTTGCAGTGATCAAAGCAGTATCAATTAATAAATTTGATACTTCACCTGTCTCTAAATTAATTCTGTCAGGTAGATTAGTAGACCATTCAATCTTGATATTTTCAATACCGGCCAAATCTAGGTTTTTTGGTAAATTAAGATCACCTGAACGATAAAAACTTGGCCCTGTTCTATTTGCCATCACAACACTATTGGTTAAGTAGCGTTGCGCTAATTTTAAGTGCGAGCCTATCGCACCAAGTAAAGTGGCATAATTAATTTGATTTGCAGATGTGAAAAAGGATGAATCATCAAAGCCGCTAGTATATACAACCTTATCAGATAAAATGCCAATTTGACCTATATTACTTGATATATCAGTTAACAATTTTTTAGATGTATATACATTGTTAGCCTTAGATAAAACACTAATATCGTTTATTCCGGCAACTGCAACTAAATTTGCATTAGCGTTAAGCGTTAAGTACTGTAATTCATGTTCCAGCGTTACCATTTGAGATAATGTAATATTATTAGAATTTAACGCCAAAAATAATACATCTTGTTTGCCACTTTCTATCGCAACAAGCTGGTTATCTGTCATAAAATGAACTTGATCAAGTTTTTTATTATTATGCATATAGCTCGCAATCAAACTCATTTTTTCTAAATCAATAACATTTAGTTTTCCGCTATTCATTTCTGTAAACGCAAGTAACTTGCCATCATTTGAAATCGCTATATGACTTACAGATTCAAAGTCTTTTAATCTATAGCCAACATCTATGCTTAAAGTTAATTTATCACCTGTAAAACGATAAATTTCTTGACCTAACTCTCCTTTTAAAACCACAGCAATGAACTCTGCATTATCTGTTGCTGCCATAGATACAAAAGCATTGTTATAGCAAGATGCTTCGCTTTTATTAATTGGTGGAATGATAACGGGTTCGTCTATATCTGGTGTTGTAGCAGAACTGAACGCATCTATTGCCATCAAAGTATTATTGGCAGGTTTAAGTTTTGATTGAGCTGATAGTGCTGTAGTCTTTTGTTCACCTTCTTTTGTAGTAATCGATGATAAAAAAATACCAAACTGACCATTTTCCTGACAAACCAGAGATTGCGAAGTAGATAGTTCAGTTGTTAACACATAAAAATTTTGTTCATTTATGTGTTGTTTAATACCTGCGATATCGATTGTTCTAGTTTGTTTTTCAAAATCCCAGTCATCATCATCATCATCATCATCATCATCATCATCATCATCATCATCATCATCATCATCATCATCATCATCATCATCATCAAGTATGCCCACAACTGATTTACTATAGCTAGCTAAAGGCTGTTCTGATGGCGTTGCTGGTTCAACAGATGTATAGGCACCGCTATTAGCATTTAAACTAATTAATTTATTATCCGTTGTAACAATAATCGCTCTACCTGTTACGGGATGAAGATCGAATTTACTGACACTTGTAGTGCCGTTTGTATCAAGAGGATAAAAATCACTGATCAACAAATGTTCGTTAATCAAATTATCCAAATGCGCTTGTGTCACTTCAACAGCAAAACTATTACTGTAAATCATCAAATCAACTGCAGCAGCAATATTTAGGTAAGGGTTGTCACTTTTAAGTTTATTTGCAAAAACAAGTGTTCTAATTATTTCATTCGCAACCTCTGGAGAACCATCACGAATATCAAGCATAGTAAAATCAAAGCCAAGCTTATCAGTTAAATAATGTTTAGCTTTATCGACACTCCCTTCAACTAAAGGGTTATATAATACTTCATTATTAATTAATGTTGTAAAAGGAGATATTAATTTACTGTTACCAACAGCTGTTAATATAAAATCGTCATATTTAGCAAGTATAGGATTATAATGTTTAATCAAAATTTCTGATTCTTGTATCGTTTGACTTATCTCGCCATCATCACAAAAACCATTCAGATTATTATCTACACAGTCTTTTTGATTAACATCATATTGTGCCTTTTCAAATTCAGGGATTTCGGCATCATTAGTTTTCTCGGAACACCCAGCTAACATCATAAAAAAAAATAATAATGCGATTTTAATTTGTAACCTATAGTACATTTTTCACTCTCATAAATAATTTGGAGTAATTATTCCATCTAGCCCCTTTAATAGCAACGATAATGATAATAATTCTTGATACATAAATAACTTTAATTTAGAATGCCGCGCACTTTAAGCTGGGAAAATAAAAATGAACGCACCAACATATCCAGGATTATTAATTACACCACTGTTACTTTGGTTAGTAGCTTGCGGTGGTTCAGATAATAAGCCAGATGAAACCATAGATAAAATATCACCCGATACTTCAACAAATACTGCTGTCAATGGCGTTGCTATTGATGGTTATTTAAGTTTGGCAAAAGCCTGTATTGATTTAAATCGGAATTACAGATGCGATGGTGCTTTAGAATATCAAACTATTACTGATGACGAAGGAAAATTTACGCTTTCTATTCCAAATAATAATATCAATGAAAGTCCTTTACTTATAACGACATCCGCAGGTATTACGATTGATAGTGATCGACCAAATCAAACTATTAATAAACCATTTTTTTTACTTGCACCTGTTAATTCAGCTAATAAAAATGAACAAATAGTCGTTTCTCCGTTTACAACATTAGTACATGCAAAACTACAAACTCAATCAAATGATTTAACACCAGATCAAGCTTTACTTTCAGCTGAGCAAGAAGTACTTAAACAATTAAAATTTACGACGAATGAACAACTATATAGCGACTTTATCAAAGCTGAAAATGAAAGTAATTTAACGCAACAGCAACAAAAAACGATTCAGCGTACAAAAATGCAAGCACAAGTTTTAACTGATGTTATGGCTAAAGGTCTTGAAGCATCATACAACAATGCCGCTAACGGAAAAGAAGCGTTAGTAGCAAAGCTATTTTTAGAAAAATTCGCAAAAAATTCACTTGAATTGGTTACACTTCATGTAGATAGTGCTATTGCTCAAGGCATCACAGAGGTGGCAACGATATCTGATCTTGTCATAGAAACTAACCCCGATTTAATATTAACAACTGTTGAAGTTGAACAAGGTTATATAGAACAAACACCTGCACCAACAAATGGCGTTGTTGATGATAACTTAAATATTTTTTCGTGGGCTGCCGTACCCGGATTTTATGATGCACAAGACTATGAATACAGCTTAAATTCAGGTCAGTCATGGCATGATGTAAATAATAACTTAAGTATTACTGTTGGCAATATAGATCTTGCGATAGACAGTTTACAAGTTAGGGTTAAACTAGGCAGTAATGATGAGCCGGGTGCTGTTTTAACTAATAGTACTGCTTTTTATAAACAACTTGCTGGTGCTAGTGCACCACTGTTAATTGCCGTTAATGACCAACATAAAATTGATAATGTGCAATGGCAATTTGTGACTGGTTTTGACGATATCACAGACTATGAAATGAGTTTAAACGCCGGTAATTCATGGCTTGATGCTACCTCTCCTGTGGTTGTGGGTAATATTGACCTTGCTGCAAACCAAATCCATATTCGTGTTAAAGCAGGTGCTCGTCAAGATGCCGGAGAGTCTTTAATTATTTCTCAAGCTTTTACTAAATACATTATTCCTGATGCAGCTGCTGCTCCTACGCATGTTGCCTCTAATGATATCAATAATACGTTTACTTTTGCGTTAGTTGATGGCTTTTCTTCTATTTCAAATTACGAATATCAAATAAACCAAGGCTCATGGACCACAACTAATGGCTTAACAATTCAACTAGAAGATAAAGCCTATGCTATTGGCAGTATTAAAGTCAGAGTAAAAGCTGATGCTGCCACATCGCGCCCAGCAGGCAATACTCTAACAAACCCTATTGCCTTTACCGCTAAACCAACAACACCAAGTGCACCTACCAACGGTGTCGTGGATGATAATTTAAATACCTTTAGCTGGTCACCGGTTCCTAATTTTACCGCTGCCAGTGATTATGAATATAGTTTAAATTCAGGCACTAATTGGCAAGATATCGTGAGCAGTTTAAAAGTGGACATTGGCAATGTAGACCTTGCAGTTAACGCACTACAGGTACGTG